>JASHTQ010000302.1 GCA_030040475.1 Streptosporangiaceae bacterium | reverse complement strand
GGCCGTTCGGACGTACACTGCTTGGACCGGCAGCGGTGCTGCGGCTGCGGCAGCGTGCCCGTGAACGTCCAGCGAACGTCCAGCGGGGGTTTGCCGGTGAGGCAGTGTGGCAAAAGCGGTGTCGCGTAAGCTGTAGTGCAAATGCTTAGGGCAGTAGCTCAATTGGCCAGAGTCCCGGTCTCCAAAACCGGTGGTTGGGGGTTCGAGTCCCTCCTGCCCTGCGAGTGCGATCCGGCGCGACCGCGTCGCCGGCGGACGTATAGGTGAGGTTATGGCGACTCAGACGCGCGGTAACGAGGCCGCGGAGAAACGGGGCGGAGGCAGAGGTGCCGACCGCGCGGCCAAGCGCGAGAACCGGACCACGCCCGCCCTGTTCTTCCGGCAGATAGCCGGCGAGCTCCGCAAGGTGATCTGGCCCACCCGCAACGAGCTGATCACCTACACGGTGGTGTGCGTGACGTTCGTGACCGCGTTGATGATCATCGTGACGACCCTGGACTACGGCTTCACCAAGCTGATATTCGAGGTGTTCGGCTAGCCGGCTGGTGCATGGCCGGAGTTGTTCCGGTGCGTCCGGGCGGCCTGACCCCGCCACCATGGTCACGGCCAGATGATCGTGGGCTGTTGAGGAAAGAGAGAGCAACCGTGTCCGAGACCCGACTGGGTTCCGCGACCGAACCCGATGCGGAAACCGGGGAGGCCGATGACGTGAGCGACTACAGCGAGGAAGTAGACGGCGACGAAATCGCCGAGACCCCCGAGGTCGACGACGTCGAAGAAGACGCCGACCTGGATGAGGCGCTTGACGAGGGCCTGGACGAGTCGGCCGACGATCCCGCGGCCGACGCGATGCAGGAGTTCGAGCGGGAACTGCGCATGCTTCCCGGGGACTGGTACGTGGTGCATTCGTACGCGGGCTACGAGAACCGGGTGAAGACCAACCTGGAGAGCCGCATCCAGTCGCTCAACATGGAGGACTACATCTTCCAGATCGAGGTCCCCGTCCACCAGGTGACCGAGATCAAGGGCGGCAAGCGCCAGCAGGTCACGGAGAAGGTGCTGCCCGGCTACATCCTGGTGCGGATGGACCTGACCGACGAGTCGTGGGCGGTGGTCCGCAACACCCCGGGTGTGACCGGCTTCGTGGGGCTGTCGAGCCGCCCCTCGCCGCTGCAGCTGCGCGAGGTCGCGGGGCTGCTCGCGCCCGAGCCTGAGCCGGGTGCCAAGCAGGCGGAAACGGCGCGGGCGGCCACCCCGGACTTCGAGGTCGGCGAGTCGGTTACCGTTATGGACGGCCCGTTCGCGACGCTGCCCGCCACCGTGAACGAGATCAACCCCGAGTCGCAGAAGCTCAAGGTGCTGGTGTCGATCTTCGGCCGCGAGACGCCTGTGGAGCTGTCGTTCGACCAGGTCACCAAGATCTAACCCGAGTAAGGAAACAGAGCAATGCCGCCAAGAAGGAAGAGGCTCGCCGCCGTCGTCAAGGTGCAGCTGCCGGCCGGCCAGGCCACGCCGGCGCCGCCCGTGGGTACCGCGCTGGGCCCGCACGGCGTCAACATCATGGACTTCGTCCGGCAGTACAACGCCGCCACCGAGAGCCAGCGGGGCAACATCATCCCGGTCGAGATCTCCATCTTCGAGGACCGGAGCTTCACCTTTGTCACCAAGACGCCGCCGGCCGCCGAGCTGATCAAGAAGGCCGCCGGGGTGGACAAGGGCAGCGCCGAGCCGCACAAGACCAGGGTCGGCTCGATCACCGCCGCCCAGGTCAGGGACATCGCCCAGACGAAGATGCCGGACCTGAACGCGACCACGATCGAGGCCGCGGAGAAGATCATCGCCGGGACGGCCCGCTCGATGGGCGTCCGGGTGGAAGGCTGACGCCGTCTTTTTTGTTAGCAACGGACAGTGTGGCAGGGTCCTTGCGCGGGCCCGTCCGACCACGACCTCCCTCTCTACCTAGGAGCTAGTTACATGAAGCGCAGCAAGGCCTACCGGTCGGCGGCGGAGCAGATCGACCGCGAGAAGCTCTACAGCCCGGCCGAGGCCGTCGGCATCGCCAAGTCGGCGCAGGTGACGAAGTTCGATCCCACCGTGGAGGTGGCGCTGCGGCTCGGCGTCGACCCGCGCAAGCAGGACCAGATGGTCCGCGGCACGGTCAACCTGCCGAACGGAACGGGCAAGACCGCCCGCGTGCTCGTCTTCGCCACCGGCGACCGGGCCGAGGAGGCCCGCGCGGCCGGGGCGGACTACGTCGGCACCGACGACCTGATCGAGCGCATCCAGGGCGGGTTCCTCGACTTCGACGCGGTGGTCGCGACCCCGGACGTGATGGGCAAGGTCGGCCGGATCGCCAGGATCCTCGGCCCGCGCGGCCTGATGCCGAACCCGAAGACCGGCACCGTGACCCCGGACGTGGCCAAGGCGGTGACCGAGATCAAGGGCGGCAAGATCGCCTTCCGCGTCGACAAGCACGGCAACCTGCACTTCGTCATCGGCAAGGCCTCGTTCACGCCGAACGCGCTGCTGCAGAACTACGCCGCCGCCCTCGACGAGGTGATCAGGCTCAAGCCCGCCGCGGCCAAGGGCCGGTACCTGAAGAAGGTCACCTTCACCACCACGATGGGCCCCGGCATCCCGGTCGACCCCAACAAGACCCGCAACTTCACCGACGACCTAGAAACCACCCCCGCCTGACGGCCCGGGGCCTCGTTTCATGATCGTGGCCAGTTTTCTGCGAATATGACTGAATCCTGGCCATGATCATGGAGGCCACAATCGTTTTGCCCCCCCGGGGGCGGGACACGTAGACTAAGAACTGAGCCGAAGACCGCTGGATGCCGTCGCGCGAAGCGCGGCGGCCGAAGGCTCCGGAGCCCCGCTCCGGACATCCCGCGCAGGTGAACCGAGCAGTGCCGGCTGGTCCCTCCAAGGCACCCAGCCGATGCCGCCCCGTGCGCCTCGCGCCGGGGCGTTT
>JASHTQ010000301.1 GCA_030040475.1 Streptosporangiaceae bacterium | reverse complement strand
TCGCCGCCCGCCAGAGCCGCAGTCGCCGTCGTCTCAACCCGCAGCACCGCCCGCGCGGCCAGAGCCTCTGCTAGCGCAGCGAGATCTTCCGCCTCAAAGCTCTCTAGACGGTTCCGGTCGACGAGGAACTGAACAGCCTGTTCCCCTGCCGCCCAGCGCGCCATCCCTCTCCCGGGGTCAGGCGCTAACCGGGCGCTTGATCGTCTCGGCGAACCTGCGCCATGCGTCCGCGTCGAACCGGAGCACCGGGCCGGTACGGTCGGTAGTGTCCCGGACCAGCACGGCGCCGTCGGACGCCACTTCGATGCAGCTTGAACCGCCGTTACCGCTGTAGCTGGACTTCCGCCAGTTCATGTCTGTGATTTCCATTGTCCTTCCGCCGATCGTATGAGTGACAGGGAGTCTGTTAGCGAGACAGCCGCGCCAAGTAGCCGTTCCCACGCCACAAGGGCCTTGCCGACCGTCTTCCGGTCTGTGCTGGTGACATCTTCCAGTGCGGACAGGCATACCGTTGTCATGTCGTCGCCAGTCGCGATGTCCAGTCCGCCGTATGAGCCGGTTGTCACGGTCTCCGGCAGGACGTGGAGCGCAACCACGCATTCCCGCGGCGAATTCTTCCGCGTGCACTGCGAGCTGTCCCCCGGTTCGGTGCGGATAGAAGTCGAGGACATGGGTGGCCCGTGGCGCAAGCGTAAGGACGATAACCGGACCCACGGGCTAGACATCGTGGAAGCGCTCACGGGACCGGGTGCCTGGGGAACGAAGACCATCAACGACGGCGGCCGGGCCGTCTGGGCCGTGCTCTCATGGTGACGATCCCAGCGGAGCAATGCGCCATCGTCGGCGCGAACATCCGCGCGCTTCGTCAGCGCCGACGATGGAGTCAAGCGAAGCTCGGGGAACTGATGGGCTGGCAAAGCGCCTCCACCGTTTGCGCTGCCGAAGGCCACCGCGACGGCAGACAGCGAGGTTTCACCGCCGTGGAAATCACGCGGCTAGCCGCCATCTTCGGTATTTCCCCATGGTAACTCACGACACGGTGCGCGAACTGCGGCGGCCAGCCGCCGATCGGGTTCGCCTGCCTGGCCTGCGGAGCCACACCTCACGCAGCGGCGTACGGATGAGCACGCGAGTCGAGGGCGCCTCGCCGCCCGTCATCCTGCTCACGGCAAAAGCCACGCTGGCCGCCGCTCCTGTATGCCTCATGCTGACCGTCATCGAGGAAAGCGCGGACCTATGGCGTTACAACCTGTCCGAGCGCAATAACAGCCGCATCGCCTACGGCAAGGTCATCGCGTCTGGTCACATGGCCGCGCTGCGCCGCGCCGCTGAGGTCTGTGCGGACGGTCAGCGCCAAGATCGACGCTCTCTACGGCCAGCCGCCCCAGCTGCCCGCCGACTACGAGACCACCGGCATGGCCCGCCTTCGCCGCGAAGCGCACGCCCGCATGCTCGGCAACGGCCTGTGCGGCCGTCCCGCCGAGCTGGACTGCCGGATGGAGTCCGCCTGCGAGACCTGCGCCTACTTCCGCACCGGCACCGAGTTCCTGCCCGTCCTGGTCCGCCAGCGCGACCACGCCCGCGACCACGGCCAGGCCGACCGGGCCGGCCTGTTCGACGGGCTCATCCAGCGCGCCGGAACCGGACCCGCCACCCCTCCTGACACCGGACGGAGCTGACCAGCCATGCCCGCCATCACCCTGGACCTAGCCGACGCGGCAGAGATCGCCGAGACGCTCACCCTCCTCACCCAATGGCTATCCGGCAGCCACAGCCAAACCCTCGCCGGCAGCTTCGCCGCCTTCATCGGCCACCCCGCCTACAACACCGAAACCCTCTGCGCCGACCTGCACCGGTTCGCCTTCCTCCTCGGCGCCAGCGACGGCGAAGAACTCTTCGGCGAGCCGACCCCATGATCAATCACTGCCTCGTGGCGCACCGCGACTTGACAAGATCACCCGTATAACGACTCTGCGCGGTTGGCTGTATGCCCTTTTGGGCCGGCCGGGTGCGCGCAGATGGACCGGTTCTGGCGGTGGCCATGTGCCGGTCTTATTTCACGGGTTTCCCGGTCCGCTGAACATCTACCCGAATTGGCGTCGACTGCCGTGTTTATCACGATGCGGCCTGGCTGCTGTTCGCGTGGCCTGGGCTGGGCGAGATCAGGAGCATTATCGCTTCCTGCTGGGTCAGTGCCCGGCCTGCGGCCAGTTCGGCGGCCCAGGCCTGGGGAGTGACCGCGGCGCGCGCCGGGGCCAGGTACTGCTCCATCCTGGCGGTCTCCAGGTCGGTTCTCACCAGGCCCGACTCCTGCCGGATGGTTTCCGCGGCGCCTGCCAGGCGGGCCGCCTGCAGGGGATCGCTGAGTGCGGCGGTGACCGTGGCCGACAGTTCCAGGATGTTCACGAGAAACGAGGTGTTGCCGGCGGTTGCGATGTAGTCGAATGTGCCGGAGAGCAGGTCGCGGGCCTCGCCGGGCCGACCCGCGCGGAGGCTGACCAGCGCGAGCGACTGCCGGTCGAGGGCCACGCCGAGCAGGTCCCCCTGTTCGAAGTCGATCGTGAGCGCCTCCCGCAGGGCCTGGGTGGCACGGCCGAAGTTGCGCGCGGCGCTTTCCAGCTGGCCGAGGTTGGTGAGGCCCGCGGCGAGCCTGACCGGGTTGCCGACCTCGCGGGCGATCGCGATGCTCTCCTCCAGCATGGGCCGGGCCGCTTCCAGGTCGCCGAGGCGATGACAGGTGATGGCCAGGCTGTTCAGTTCCCGCGCCTGCAGATCCCGGTCACCGAGCTGGCGCCAGATGGCCAGGCTGCGCTCGAACAGCCGGCGTGCCGCGTCTGGCTCGCCCTGCGTGTCCATCAGCACGCCGAGCCCGTGTGCAACTCGCGCCAGCGGTGCCCCGCCATCGGCCGCGGCCAGGTCCATGGCCCGCTGCAGCCACCGCCGCCCCTCAGTTGCGTGGCCGTGCTGATACCAGAACAGGGTCAGCGCCTGGACCAGCCGCAGGCCGATGACGGCCCGCTCGCCTCGTCCGGCGGGGTCCGCGGCGGCTGGCGCCGGGGTCTCCAGTGACCAGCCCAGCGCGGCCCGCATGTTGTCGTGTTCGGTCTCCAGCCGGTTCAGGGCGGTCAGCTGTGCCGGGCCATCCAGCTGATCGCAGGCCCGCTCGGCGAAGGCCGCGTAGTACTCGGCGTGCCTGCGCCGTGTGCCGTCCAGGGCGTCGTCCTGCGTCAGGCGCTCGAGGGCATAGTCACGGATCGTCTCCAGCATGCCCAGCCGGGGCTCGCCGCCGGCCTCCTCCGTCACCGTGATCAGGCTGACCTCTTGCAGCTCGGCCACCAGATCGAGCGGGCCGGAGCCCAGTCCGGATCCGGCCGGGTCGCCGGCCGCGGCCACCGCCTCCAGCGCTTCCAGATCGCATCCGCCGGCGAACACGCTGATCCGCCGGAACACCTGCGCCTGATCCGGGGTCAGCAATTCATAACTCCAGGCCACCAGGTTACGCAGGGTCTGCTGGCGGAGCGGCCGCCCGGCCTGGGCGGCACCCAGGCCGGGTCCGATGCGGGTGAGCATGGCCCTGGGGGCCAGCAGCCGGATGCGGGAGGCGGCCAGCTCGATGGCCAGCGGCAGCCCGTCCAGCCGCCGGCACAGGGCCGCCACGTCCGCGGCGTTCTCCGCGGTAACCGCGAAACCGGGCCGGACCAGCCTTGCCTGCTGAGCGAACAGCCGCCCGGCCGCGGAGTCCGCCACCGCCGCCGCATCCGGGCCAGCCGCGATTTCCAGCGCCGGCACCGGGAACTCCTGCTCGCCCATGACGCGCAAAGGCCCCCGCGACGTCGCCAGCACGACCAGGCCCGGGGCGGCGGCCAGCAGCGCGGCCACGACCTCGCCAGCGCCGTCCAGCTGCTCCAGGTTGTCCAGCACAAGCAGCGCCCGCCGCCCGGAAAGGTACCCGGCCACCGCCTCGTCCGCCGGGCCGCCCGCCGCCACGTACAGGCTGGCTGCCAGCGTCTTCCACATCACCTCGGCATCACCGACCGCGGCCAGGGCGACGAAGTACACCCCGTGCGGGAACGCGTTCCCCGCCGCCGCGGCGGCCGCCAGGGACAGCCGGGTCTTGCCGACCCCGCCGGTGCCGGTCAGCGTCACCAGCCGCGACCGTGTCTCGCTCAGCAACCCCAGCAACCGCGCCAGGTCCTCATCCCGCCCCACCAGCCGGGTGGCCGGCACCGGCAGGCTGGTCAGCGTGCCCAGGCTCTTCAGCGGCGGGAAGCCCTCGCGCAGCCCCGGCCCGGCCAGCTGCCAGATCCGTTCCGCCTCGCTGATGTCCTTCAGCCGGTGAAATCCCAGGTCCCGGGCCGACACCCGTGCGGGAAACCCGGCCTCGGCCAGCGCCCGGGTCGCGTCGGACACCACCACCTGGCCGCCGTGCGCGGCCGCCGCGATCCGCGCCGCCCTGTGCACGTCCATGCCGAGGTAGTTGTCCTCATGCCTGACCGGCTGCCCGGAATGCAGCCCCATCCGGACCCGCACGACCGCCCCGTCCGGCCACTCATGCGCGGCCAGCGCCCGCTGCGCCGCCACACAGCAGCCCACCGCATCCTCCGCGGACTGGAACACCACGAAGAAGCTGTCTCCCTCGGTGGAGACCTCATAGCCCCGCCACTGCGCGAACGCCGCCCGCATCAGCACCCGGTGAGCCGAAAGCGCCTCTCCGAACCGGACGTCCCCAACCCGGCCGAGCAGAGCCGTCGACCCCTCGATGTCGCTGAACAACATCGTGACCGTACCCGCGGGCAGTTCCCCCACCTGACGATTATCGCCCGGTAACGGGCACCCAGGCATCCTCCACGGCACAACGGCCCATCCGGCGCACCAGCCGCGAGCCCCTGGCACCACGTCCGCGAAATGACCGGGAAGGTAACGACCAGCAAGCACCATGCCTTCTTACTGCTCCCGGCCGCCGGCCGTCCACGCCACGCCTGAGCCCGACAGAACGATTTTTCGGTCACAGCACCATAGCCATGGACATCGAGTCGGCAACCCGCGCCTAACGGCGGCTCGGCGCTCGTAACGCAGCTGAGGAGGTAGCGACGCAGCGTGACGGCGTGCCTGTCGCTGAGCTGCGCCCGGCGTCGACTGCCGGGGCCGCGCCCTGTAGCCGGCTAGTTCTGCCGCGAGCGGGAGCTGGTCAGCTGGCCCGCAGGTACTCCCCGATGGCCCGCCGGATCAGCTCCGAGACGCTGACGTGCTCCTCGCCCGCCCGGATCAGCAGCGCACGCTTGAGCTCCGGGTCCAGCCTCACGGACTCGACACTGGCCGCCGCTGATCCCAGGGGAGGCCGCCCGCCTAGCCGACGGCGCAGGAGTGTGTCCACGTCGTATCCGCGCTCGGCCTCAGCGGCCATCGCCTCGACGTCGGCGTCGGTGACCGGCGTCCCGTCCGTGTGGTGTCCGTGGTTGGTCATGTCTGTTCTCGCCCGCCCTTCGGGAGAAGCCGCCGGTATTGGGTTCGCATCGGCATGGCGTGGATGACCGCCAGGCCGTCCGGGCGGTCTATCACCACCAGTTCCAGCAGGTTTCCGGCCCGGGCCGAGCGCCAGCCAGCGCACCGGGTCCTCACCCACTTCCTCGACAGTGACCGCATGGTGGACGGCGTGGAGGATGTCCTCGCCCGGGATACCAGCGCCGAGCGGAGAACCTCCACCCAGGAATTGAAATACGAAACCACCCGGCGCCCGCCGACAAGGCCACGCGCGGCCGGCGGTTCTGCCCTACCGTCGGTGTATGCCTGCCAGGAAGCAGCCCACTCCCGAGGACTCCGCGGCCGCCCGCCGTATCCTGCTCGACGGGCTCGCCCGCGACGCTGACATCTTCGAACTGGTGAACGAGCTTGCGCCCCTGCACCCGCGAAACAACACCTTCCCCGGCGAGGTGTTCCTCCACGTCGCCGCAGACGCGCTGGCGTGGTGCGGAGCCGGGCGGGCCGGCCCGCTGCCCCTAGAAGGACTGCGCGAGCGGTTCCTGCCCGAGTGCATCTTCCGCGGGCGGGAGAACAAGAAGCTCCAGTACGCAGTGCTGGCCGCAGCGGCCCTCCACGGCGGGACCGAACCGGACCTGCTGGAAGAGGTGGCCTGGTGGCAGACCGACGACTTCTGGCAGTACGCCCTGTTCGCGGCGGTCGCCTACATCCGCGCCGCCGCCAGCCGGGCAGGCGTGCCGGTATCTCAGGCATGCCAGGACCTGGCCGAGCGCCCCGGCCGTCGGACGCCATAACGACCAGTCTGCTTACTCGAGCAGAGGAAAGTCGCGAAACCGATAACGATGCATAACGAAGGCGGCTACTTGCGCGCAGGTGCTTGTTACTCCGCTTCAGAGGGTGACGAACCGTCGAATGCGTGGCAGCGAGCGGGCTCGCCTTTTGGGTTCCCAGGTCAGGCTGCCGGGCTGATGCCCCGCTTTCGTAGCGCCTGGCCGAGGGCGGCGATGGAGCCGACCGCGTGTCGGAGTTCCCTGTCTCGGGGCTGTGCTTCCAGGAAGTCGGCGTACATGGCAGGGCCGGCTGCATCTATGTCCCGGAACTGGTCATCGACGAGACGACCGAGCTGCGTGATTACCTCCGCGGCGGACAGGCCGGCCAGGAGAGGGCTGGCTGCGATCTTGTCCGCGGCCTGGTCTGGTCCGAGCGCATCGGTAAGCCATACGACGTCGTAGGCATCCTTGGGCTTGTCGCGCCTCATGATCGCGTCGGTCTTGAGGCACAGCCACGAGGCTATGCCTGCGACCGGGAATTCATAGGTGAGCATCCCGCGGCGGGTTTCGACACGGCGCTGGACCGTGATGGTGTCCCCAGGGACCAGGTGCCCGAACCCCACTGCCAGGGCGGTGATCTCGCCGCTGGGCCCGATGTTGGCCTCCGCCGGAGTCGCCGCCGCGGGCTTCTCTGGCCGGCCGGCCCTGGTCCGCACCGGGCAGAGCAGTTCGACCTGGACCTGCGAGTCACGGTAGCGGCCGACCCAGCGCCACCTGATGGCTTGCCCGTCTTGGGCATCGGGGCGCAGGCCCAGGGATCGCAACCCGTCGATGATGGCCTGGTAGTAGTCGGCGGTCTCACCGTCGAGCAGGTGCAAGGACAGGTGCAGGTCCAGGTCCGCGGTCCCGACATGCGGCGCGATACCTGGCGGAACTTCCGGGACGAGCAATGCGGGCACCGCACCGCCGACGACGTCGAGATGCCGACCGCCGAACGCGCTTCCGAACGATCTCAGGACGTCGGCCGCGATTCCGAGCAGCCGGCTGCTCATCGGGTCGTCATAGTCGCTTGCCCGGACCCGGTTATCTGGCATGGGTGAGAACTCCCCAAAGCTGGGCTGCGAACTCGGCGCCGCGCTTCTCGCCATGCAGGTCGCACCATACCCGAACCGGATGAGCAACGACGGCGGTCCAGTCTTCGAAGCTGACGCTGCCGCGGCGGTGGACTCCCACCCGCCATGGGTCAGAGGACAGGATGACGTTGGCGGCCTCTTCTGGCACCGGGTCAAGGCCAAGGATGCCCGCGATCTCCGCCAGCGGCCGTTCGCCAGCGTCCACCCAGCTGCGAACCTCAGAGGACGACGATGTGCCCAGCACGCCGAGAAAAGCCGCGCCTGCACGGCCGGTGACCGCCAGGGCGATGCCCGCCTCGCCCGCGTTCGCAGACAGCCTGGCAGCGACATCCCACGCATTCCGGCCCCAGAGGTACCCGCCGATACGCTGGCCGCCCGGCCAGGCCGTCTGGGCGGCCAGTCGCTCGGCGACCTCCACGCGGTCAGCCACCGCGACTACCACATGGCTGCCGGATCGCTTCTTGACGACCAGCCCGTGCTCGGCGAGCTGCGTGATCGCGCGAGACGCAGTCGACAGGCTCACCCCGGCGCCCTCGGCCAGGTCAGCCAGCGGGAGCTCTCCGGCGCTCGCCGTCGCGATCAGGAGTTCCTGCACGACAAGTGCGTGGCCCTTCTGCAGCGGGACGGGGGAACGCTGACGGCTCACGGGCTGGGCGAAGTGCCTGGTGGCGACCCGAAGCCGCGGCCAGCTGATGTCGGCGATTCCCGATACGTCGATGAAGCTAAGGTTCGCCTCGCGTAGCTGAACCCGCCAGCTTACCGGAACCGCGCCGGCGATGAGGACGACACGACCCGGCCGGGCCTGCTCGCCGGCATCCCGCACCAGCATCTCGGCGGACCGATACACCGCAGGATCGAGCAGAAATACCTCCAGCGTGATCCCATCGTCATAGAAAAGCACGTTCCGACGGCCGCGCTGCACCGACAGCTCGCCTACCTGCTGCGGGGACTGCGGCACCCAGGGCAGGTCGAGACGCAGTTCAGCAGCCACGATTTGAGAGTACGGCACTCAGCGCTCCTAAACAGCAAAGGAGACCTTGACATCGCTGGCAAGCTCACGGAAATTGCTGTTTAAGGGCTTCCTGACTCCTCACTGCAAAGCATCCAGACGTCAGGCTAGGCGGATATCGGACCTGCAGCGGCTGAGCGCGATGACCCAGGGTAGGGACCCGTCACGGGTTGTTTTTCATGACGCGATCGTAGGAGCGGCGAGCGCGAGCGCTGCGGGCGCTGGCACCGTAACGCCGCAGCATCTGCGGGGAGGACCAGCCGTTCAGCTCCATCAAGTCCCCCTCCGGCCCGCCGCGGTCCAGCCAGGTATG
Organism: Streptosporangiaceae bacterium; assembly: GCA_030040475.1. The sequence continues at coordinate 802 of JASHTQ010000301.1, read as the reverse complement.
GCTGAAATGGTGCCGGAACCGGTGCGTCCACGCATCCACCCCAGCCTGCCGGCCGCGCCGGGCGATCATCTGGTAGATCCCGTTCGCGGTCATCGGCCCCCGGTTATTCACCCCCAGCCACAGCTCCGCCCGCCACGCCTGCCCATGCTTGGACCGGACCCGGAGGTACCGGTCCAGCGCCCGGGCCGCCTCGTGACCGATCCGGACCACCCGCGGCCGGCCGCCCTTACCGTGCACCGTGATCTCCCGCCGCCAAAAATCCACGTCGCTACGCCGCAGGTCGCACCCGTCATAGCGGATCCCGGCCAGCTCCCCCGCCCGGATCCCGGTCGCCGTGAGCACCGCGATGATCGCGGCGTCGCGCCGCTGCGCGAAGCCGCGGCCCTGGCAGGCCTTCTCCAGGGCCGATAGTTCTTCGCTGGTGAACACCGGCACCAGCTTCTCGCTCACCTTCGGCGCGCGCAGCCGTGCCATCGGGTCCGGGAGCTGCTCTTCCTCCGCCAGCCAGCGGAAGAACTGCTGCAGGGCACGGAACTGGTTGCTGGCGTACGCGTCGCTGTACCGGGTCAGCAGGTGCACTAGCCACCGCTGCACGTCGTGGCCGCTGACCTGCTCCCACCCGGTGCAGCCGGCACGGGGGATCAGGTGGGCGGCGGCGAACCAGGCCGCCGCCTCGGTGTAGGTCCGCACCGTCTTGGCGGCCTTGCCCTCGGCGGCCAGGTGCAGCCGGAACGAGCCGATCTCCGGGGCGAACGGCCCGGCGTCCAGCGGCTTGCGCCGCCGTGGGCGTGGTGGCGGGACG
>JASHTQ010000300.1 GCA_030040475.1 Streptosporangiaceae bacterium | reverse complement strand
GCCCGGTGGTGCGCCCGGGCCAGGACAGCGAGCCCTGCCGAGTCGCAGAACCGGGTACGGGTCATGTCCACCACGATCGCGGTGGGTCACCATTCACGTGCGCGATCGGGACCGGAGTCGGCTGCCCTGGATCCTGTCCAGGTGGGGGCCGTTGCCGGCCGCGCACGCCCGGACGGGCCAGCCGCTGGAGCCGGGGCACATCTACGTGGCCCCGCCGGGTTTCCACCTGCTGACGTCCGGCGGAGTGGCCGAGCTCAGCAACGGTCCCCGGATAAACCGCACCCGCCCGGCGGTCGACGCCATGTTCGCCAGCGCGGCCCGCTGGTTCGGCGACCGGGTCGTGGCGGTGGTGCTCTCCGGGCTGCTTGACGACGGCGCGGTCGGCGCCGCGCTGGTGGAACAGGCGGGCGGCCTGGTAGTGGTGCAGGACCCCGGGGAGGCGGAGCAGCCGTCGATGCCACGGATGGCGCTGGCGGCGGCTCCCGCCGCCATCCCGCTGCCGGTCGCCGAGCTCGGCAAGGTGATCGGCAGCATGCTGGGCGAGGGCGGGCTGGTGACCTGGCCTCGCCTTGAGCCGCGCGAGGCCGCGGCGGCGTGCATGGAGGAAGGCAGCAACCTGCAGTTCCTCTCCAGCGGCGAGACGGGCCTGACCCGGCTGGCCTGCCCGGAATGAGGCGGGGCGCTGGCCGAGGCGGTCCTGCCGCACATCACCTACTACCGCTGCCACGTCGGCCACCAGTACGGCCCGAAATCCCTTGCCGCCGCCCAGTGGGCGGCAGACCTGGCCGACAGACTACGCGCCCAGATGCGCAGGCTCCCGGACCCCGGCCCCCTGGATTAGCCGCCGTAAGTCTCCTCGTCCAGTTCCGCGGCCTGGCCGCGCTCGGGCTGGCGCTACGCCAGCTGACCGGATCGCCGGTCTGGGACGGCGCGGCCTCCATCGCGATCGGCTGCCTTCTCGTCGCGGTGGCGTTCAGGCCCGGCCTCGACAGCCGGGACTACCTGATCGGGCGTCGCCGCCCTCCTCGACCTGCGCACCATGCACCTCGGGCCGAACTCGGCCACCAGCCCGTAGTGATCGCTGGCGGTGGCGGATCCACGGTCGAACGTCCGGCGGCAGCCACGGATCTGCAGCGACGGGCCTGCCGAGCCGCACCGGATCAGCACGTGGTCGATCCCGCGGAACGGCCAGTCGGGATCCGCGGAGTTCGGGTTCTCCGGCGTGAACGTCATGAGCCGCTCGTCCGTACGCGCTGACTCCCAGGCGCTGCGGTAGCAGACGCTCAGGTCGCCGACGACGTGACGGCCGGTCCAGAACCGCATGCTGTCGGAGGCCTCGTCGGCGTCCATGTCCCCGGCGACTATCACGTGCCCCGGTGCCTCCTCGGCCAGCGATTCCAGCCTGCGCGCCGCCGCGGCCGCCTGCAGGCACCGCTCCCGTTCGTGATCGGGCTGGTAATCGGGGAAGTGGTTCGCCACCCACACCCGGCCGAATGGTTCCGACGCGAGCACCTCGGTGACCAGGCACGTGCAGGCGAAGTCATACGTGCGCTCGGTGACGTGGAAGTCGACCTCGAAGATCTCGCCGAACGGCCACCGGCTCGCCGTCGTGATGCCCTGCCCGTCCTTCTCGCGGTCCTGCTGCTGGGCCAGGTGGTACTCGGGGCCGAGCATCTCGGCGGCCTGGTCGGTGTCATCGGTGCGGATCGTCTCCTGCAAGGTGACGATATCCGCGCCGAGTTCGCGGAAGCCCTTCCGGAGCTCGGGCAAGCGCGCCTCCCAATTCCCTCGCATGCCCCACGCATTGAGGGTGGCGACGCGCATGCCCGGGCCGGCTGCGCCACGGGAATCTGTATCGGCCATAAGCTGCGCCGCTGCCCGGTCCGGATCAGTCCAAACTGTTCGTTCGGCAACGGCGGAGGGGATGAGCACGGCGGAGAAAGACAAGCTGGACGACAACGAGTTCGCCTTCCCCTCCGAACGCAACGAGCCGCTGACCGGCGCCAAGCACGTTCGGAACGCTCTGGCGGGGACGTGTTTGATCGCCTCGTCACGGGTAGGAGGGGCTCTCCGCTTACCCGATATCAGGAGAGGCAGCACCATGCCCAGGCGCGACATCGATCCGGTCCCGCGGTGGCCGGCCCGGGCCACCAACGAGCCCGGCCAAGCCGCCGAGGTGTGACCGGGGCCGCTGGTGAGTAACGAGGCCGGTGCCGGACGGCACGACTTCGTGGTGGTGGCCAGCCGGCTGCCGGTGGACCGGGTCGAGGATGCGGCCGGCGAGGCCAGCTGGCGGCCCAGTCCCGGAGGGCTGGTCACGGCGCTCGAGCCGGTCGTGCGGGAGGCAGGCGGCCTGTGGGTCGGCTGGTCAGGAGATGCCGGACCCGCGCCGGGTGCGTTCGAGGCCGACGGCCTGGACCTGGTCGGCGTGGGGCTGTCCGCGGACCAGGTGCGGGATTTCTACGAGGGGTTCTGCAACGCGACCGTGTGGCCGCTGTACCACGACGTCATCGCCCGGCCGCAGTTCGACCGGCGGTGGTGGGAGACCTACGTGGCGGTCAACCGGTCGTTCGCCGCCGCGGCCGCCGGCGAGGCGGCGCAGGACGCGACGGTCTGGGTGCACGACTATCAGCTGCAGCTGGTGCCGCGGCTGCTGCGCGAGCAGCGCCCCGACCTCCGCATCGGCTTCTTCAACCACATCCCGTTCCCCTGCTCCGGGATCTTCGCCCAGCTCCCCTGGCGCCGCCAGGTGGTCGAGGGCCTGCTCGGCGCCGACCTGCTGGGCTTCCAGAGCCGGGCCGACGCGGCGAACTTCCTCGGCGCCTGCCGCCAGGTCGCGGGCATGTCGGCCAAGGGCCACGCGATCCGGGTCGACGATCCCGACGGCGTGCGGGAGGTACAGGCGGGGGCGTTTCCCATCTCGATCGACTCGGCGGCTCTGGCGGAGATCGCGAGGCGGGACGAGGTCAGGAAGCGGGCTGCGGACATCCGGCTGGCCCTGGGCCAGCCGGACCTGCTGCTGCTTGGCATCGACAGGCTCGACTACACCAAGGGCATCCTGCACCGCCTCAACGCCTACGGCGAGCTGCTCGACGAGGGCCGGCTCGGCCCGCAGGTGGCCCTGGTCCAGGTCGCGAGCCCGAGCCGGGAGCGGGTCGAGGCCTACCGAGCGCTGCGCGACGAGGTGGAGCTGACCGTGAGCCGGATCAACGGCGAGCACGCCGAGGTGGGCAGCCCGCCGGTGCACTACCTGCACCAGTCCTACCCGCGCGAAGAGATGGCCGCGCTGTACCTCGCCGCCGACGTCATGCTGGTCACCCCGCTACGCGACGGCATGAACCTGGTGGCCAAGGAGTACGTCGCCTGCCGCCACGGCGAGAACGGGGCGCTCGTGCTGAGCGAGTTCACCGGCGCGGCCGACGAACTGGCTGGCGCGCTCACGGTCAACCCGTACGACATCGACGGCCTGAAGGACGCCATCGTGCGCGCCGCCACGATCGGCCCCGCCGAGGCCAGGCGCCGGATGCGGTCGATGCGTCGGCAGGTCAGCCAGCACGACGTGGCCTGCTGGGCAGCCAGCTTCCTCGACACGCTCAACCGGGCGTCTCCCCGGCTGCGTAACGGCTGACAGGTCCCCCTTCCAGGCGTGGCGGTGGCGGCCAGCCGGATGGAAGAGGCGTGCCTGGCAGAGGTACCACTTCTCGTTCGGCTGAAAAAAAGGAAGCGGATCCCTGGCCGGCGGGTCGGCGGGGTCGGCGTGCGGGACAGGGCCGCGGGCCGGTCAGCTCAGCAGGCGGGTTCCGGTGGGGCCGGTGATCTGCTGGAGCATGCGGGGCATGGCGGTGCCCGCTCGCTCATGATCTGGAGCGGGTCTGGCGCTGGACGGCCCGGGTCCAGGCCTGGGCGCCCGTCTGGACGGCGTCCCAGGGGCTGCCCAGCGGCGGGGTGTAGGACAGGTCCAGGTCGCTGACCGCCTCCACGGTCATGCCGTGGAAGATCGCGGTGGCGGCGATGTCGATGCGCTTGGCGATCTCGGCGTCCTTGTGGCCGACGAGCTGCAGCCCCAGCAGCCGGCCGGTGGTCCGGTCGCCGGTGACGCGTACGGCGATGCGGTGGCTGCCGGGGTAGTAGGCCTTGTGGTCATCGGCGGCCGATTCGACGGTGACCGGGTCGAACCCGGCCGCGGCGGCCTCGTGGCCGCGCAGCCCGGTGCGGGCGGCGGCCTGGTCGAAGATCTTCACCACCTGGGTGCCGAGGCTGCCGGCGAAGTCCCGGTTCCCGCCGAGCGCGTTCTCCCCGGCGATGCGGCCCTGCTTGTGCGCGGTGGTGCCCAGCGGCAGGTAGGTCACGCCGAGCAGCCGGTGGTGAGTGACCACGCAGTCCCCGGCGGCCAGCACGTCGGGCAGCCCGGTGCGCATGCGCGGGTCGACCGCGATCGCGCCGCGGGCCCCGAGGGCGGCGCCCGCCTCGACGGCCAGGGCGGTCTCGGGCCGGACCCCGACGACCACCAGCACCATGTCCGCCGTCCGGGTCACCGCCGCGCCGCCTGCCGCGGTGGCCGAGACGGTCAGCCGCCCTTGGCCGCCGGCCTTGGTTATCGCCTGGACGGTGGTGCCTGCCAGCACCTCGACGCCGTGGGCGTTCAGCTCGGCGTGGACCAGGGCGCCGAGTCCGGGGTCGACGGTGGGGAGCACCTCGGGGAGCTGTTCCATCTGGGTGACGGCCAGCCCGCGGACGGTCAGCGCGTCGGCCATCTCCAGGCCGATGTAGCCGCCGCCGACGATGACCGCGCTGGCCGGGGCTTGTTGCTGGAGGGTCTGCATGACGGCGAACGTGTCGCCCATCGAGTGCAGCAGGTGCACTCCGTCCTCGGGCCCGAGGGTGTCCGGTACGGCCAGCCCCGTTATCGGGGGCCGGACCGGGACGGCGCCGGTGCCGACGACGAGCGTGTCGTAGCCGACGATGTCCTCGTCGCCTCCGGCCGCGGTGACCAGGAGCTTGTGGCCGGGCACGTCGATGCGTCGCGCGGTGGTGTCCAGCCGCAGCCGTATCCCGGCCGCCTCCAGGTCGGCGCGGGTGCGGTGGGCCAGGTTGCGCCAGTGGGGGACCTCGCCGGAGACGTAGTAGGGGATGCCGCAGATGGAGAAGTTCGGGTACGCGTCCGCAAGCACCACGGTGACCTCGGCGGCCGGGTCCAGCTCGCGGACCCGCAGGGCCGCGCTGATCCCGGCGTCGCTGCCGCCGATCATGACCACGTGCATCGCAGGCTCTCCCGGGCGTC
>JASHTQ010000299.1 GCA_030040475.1 Streptosporangiaceae bacterium | reverse complement strand
GCGCCACCATCGCTGCCGGTCACTGACGCGGCCGCGCGGTGCGCCGCCCAGCGGGCCGCCGCAGCGGTGATCCACTCGCGCTGCAGCGCCGACCCGCCGTCCATTGCGCACAGCTCGGCCAGCGTCATGTGCACAAGCGCCTTCACCGGCTGGCCCGCCCGGTCCGGCAGCAGGTCCGCGGCTAGCAGCCGTTTCATCGCCTCATGAAGCGCATCGTGGTATCGCTCGGGCTTGCTGCGGGTGTCGCCGGCGCCGGCCGGCTTGGCCAGCGCGTCCAGGACGGCGCCGACCATCGCAGCGCAGCTGGCGTCCAGCTCCCCGTGCAGGACCCCGGCGCCGCCCAGGGTGGTGGCCAGCCGCAGGCTGCGATCCGCGGGCTCCGGGTCCGGCGGGCCGTCGGGGAGGGAGCGGAGGTACATCTCGGTGGCCAGGCCGGTCAGGTCGGCCAGGGTCGCGCCGTGCAGCTTGGTCCAGACTAGGAGACCGTCGGCCTCGTCCCGGGCGGCGGGCGGGATCTTCCCGGTGATCTCGCACAAGGCCTTGGCCCACGACTCCGACATGATCCCCGTTGCCATCGCCCGAGCGATCTTCGGGTGCGCCTCAACACGGTGTGCCCAGTCGGTCTGCGCGTACGCGGCGGCCTTCGTGATATCGGCCCGGTGGATCAGCCAGGACCGCGGGCTGTACTCCCCGTCCTCGGTGTACCCCTGCCGCGCGGTGAACGCGCCCAGCATCGCAGCGTGCGCTGCGGTCCCCATTGCGCGTACCTGCTCCAGGGTCTTCAGGCAGCGGGCCTGCTCCTCGGTGAGCATGGCGGTGGCGTCGGCCGCGTTCATGTACCGCATTCCCGTCAGCACCATGTCCAGCGCATCGGAAGCACTGGCAGGCGGCGGCAGAGCGGCGCTGGCCATGGTCACCTCCGGTGCTCTGGGTGGGCAGGATGCGCGTGCGTGACGGGTGATACCACTATTCGTTCTGATTAAATTGATCTTTTGATCTTGTGTTCGATACTAGCACCCGGCGCTGACATTCCCTTTGTGCGACACGCCTCTGCGATGCGCGTCGAGACACGACTGAGGGCTAGGCGCTTTCGGCGACCTTGGGGCTGGCCGCGAGGGCGGCTAGCAGGTCGAAGGAGTGGAGGCGGTCGGCGGGGTCGTAGACGATGGTGGTGACCATGAGCTCGTCGGCGGCGGTCGCCTCCAGGAGCTGGGTGAGGCCGCGGTTGACGGTGTCGGGGGCGCCGACGATCTGGGTGGCCAGGCGGTCCTCGACGAAGGCGCGCTCCAGGTCGCTATAGGGGTAGGCGGCGGCTTCCTCGGGGGACGGGACCGGGCTGGGCTGGCCGGAGCGGAGCAGGAGGAAGGACAGGACGCCGGAGCCGGCCAGCCAGCTCGCCTTTTCGTCGGTGTCGGCGCAGATCACGGCGGCGGCGACCATGGCGTAGGGGCGGTCGAGGACCGCGGAGGGGCGGAAGTGGGAGCGGTACATCGCTAGGGCGGGCAGCGTGTTGGCCGGGCTGAAGTGGTGCGCGAAGGCGAACGGGAGGCCGAGCAGGCCGGCCACCTGGGCGCTGTAGCCGCTGGAGCCGAGCAGCCACATGGCGGGCTGGTAGCCGCGGCCGGGGACCGCGTTGATTTTCGCGTACGGATGGTTCTCCGGCCAGCGGCCGGTGAAGAAGCCCAGCAGGTCCATGAGCTGGTCGGGGAAGTCGTCGGCCGACAACCCCTCTGGTGAGCGGCGCAGCGCGGCCGCGGTGGCCTGATCGGTGCCCGGGGCGCGGCCGATGCCGAGGTCGATCCTGCCGGGGTGGAGCGCCTCCAGCATGCCGAACTGCTCCGCGACGACCAGCGAGACGTGGTTCGGCAGCATGACGCCGCCGGAGCCGACGCGGATCGTGCTGGTCGCGTCGGCAATGTGGGCGATCAGGACCGGCGGCGCGGAACTGGCGATGCCGGGCATGTTGTGGTGTTCGGCGACCCAGAAGCGGTGAAAGCCCAGACCCTCGACGTGCTGGGCCAGGTCGGTCGTCGCGCGCAGCGCCTCGGCGGCGTTGCTGCCAGTCGGCACCGGAGCCAGGTCCAGGACCGAGAGCGGTACCGAGGTCGAGCCGAACGTCAGCGCCATGTCGTCCACGACTTCTCCGAACAGCGGGAGCGGGCAGGTTTCTTCCTGCCAGACACCGGAGCGTCAAGATTCTTACCAAGAGACCTTTGCAAAGATATATTTGCAAAGCTATGGTGGCATTATGGCGACGGATGACGTGACGGGCGAGACGGCGGACGTGACGGGCGAGGGGGCAGGTGAGAGGGCAGCAGGTGAGGTCGGGGCCGCGGGGCGGGATGGGCCGGCGGACAGGACCGTTACCCGGCTGACCGATGCGCGGGCGCTTCGGGCTTACGCGCATCCGGTTCGGATGAAGCTGGTGGGGTTGCTGCGGACGGAGGGGCCGCTGACCGCGACTCGGGCCGGGGAGCTGCTCGGGGAGTCGTCGGGGACCTGTTCCTTTCACCTTCGGCAGCTGGCCAAGTACGGGCTGGTCGAGGAGGCCGGCGGCGGGAGGGGGCGAGAGAAGCCGTGGCGGGCGACCACCACGTCTACCGACTGGGACGCGGTCGCCGGCACGCCGGAGCTCGCGGCCGCGACCGGGATGCTGAACACGACGGTCGCCGAGGGGTACTTCGAGCAGCTCATGCGGTGGCTGGAGGCCAGCCAGGACGAGCCTGCGCAGTGGCAGGGCGCGGCCATGCTCGGCGACCGGATCCTCTACCTCACCGCCGAGGAACTGGCTGAGCTGAAGGGCAAGGTTCAGGAGATGCTCGACGTGTACTTCGAGCGGCTGGTCAAGCCGGAACTTCGGCCGCCGGGGTCCCGGCTGGTCTCGTATCTGACCATCGCCTTCCCGAACGATGTCGGGCGCAACACCGGCAGGGACTAGCGATGGGGCGGAGGCTTGTGCCGGTACTGCTGCGGGAGCGGGTGTTCCGGCGGTACTGGGAGGCGTCAACGATCTCGATGTTCGGGGATCAGATCGCGGGGATCGCGCTGCCGTTGGCGGCGGTCCTCGCGCTGCATGTGGGGGCGGCGCAGATGGGGTACCTGACGGCGCTCGAGTGGCTGCCCAGCCTGCTGTTCGGGCTGCACGCCGGGGCCTGGGTGGACCGGCGCGGACGCCGACGTGCCACGATGGTCGGCGCCGACCTGGGGCGGGCCCTGCTGTTCGCGAGCATCCCGGCCTGCTACGCGCTGCACGTGCTGACGCTGACGCAGCTGTATCTGGTCACGTTCGCCGCCGGGACGCTGAGCATCGTGTTCAACGTGTCGAACGCGACGCTGTTCGTCTCGATCGTCCCGCCGGAGCGGTACGTGGACGGACAGTCGCTGATCTACGGCAGCCGGGCGCTGTCGTTCGTGGGCGGCCCGAGCGTCGGCGGCGTGCTCGTGCAGCTGCTGTCGGCGCCGTTCGCCATCGTGGCGGACGCGCTGTCGTTCGTCGGCTCGGCGTTCTTCCTGAGCCGGATCCGGCCGGCCGAGCCGCCGACCGACCAAGGGCGCGGGGCGATCACGGCGGGGGTTCGGTTCATCGCAGGCTCGAGGATCGTCCGCGCCTCGCTGATAGCCGTCGCTACGATCAACTTCTTCAACCTCTTGTTCAACGCGTTGTACCTGCTCTACGCGGTGCGCGTGCTGCACGTCCGGCCCGGCGTGCTCGGCGTGGTACTCGGCGTGGCAGCGCTGGGCGGGCTGCTCGGCGCGGCCCTCACCAAGCGGATAGCGGCGCGGATCGGGGCCGGGTGGGCCTACACGTTCGGCTGTCTCTTGTTCACCGCCCCGCTGGCGGGCTGGCCGCTCGCGCGCGGCGGGATGACGGCGGTACTCGGCATCCTGTTCGTCTCGGAGTTCCTGGTCGGGTTCGGGTTGATGGTGCTGGATATCACGATCGGGGCGATATTCGCCGCGGTGATCCCCGACACCCTTCGGGCCCGGGTAACCGGCGCCTTCCAGGCCGTCAACTACGGCACGCGGCCGGTCGGGGCGCTGGTGGGCGGGCTGCTCGGCACCGCGATCGGGCTGCGTGACGCACTATGGGTGGGGGTCATCGGCGGCGTCGTCGGAGCGCTGCTTGTGCTGGCCTCTCCCCTGCCAAGGTTCCGGATGCCGGACGCGGGCTAGAGCACGGAACTCAAGGCTTGCGGGCGATCGCGGCCCACATGGCGCAGCGCGCGGCGGCCTCGATCTCCGAGTCGGGGCGCCAGTCGGGAACCCGGACCAGGCCGGGCTCGACCAGGTCGAGGCCGGCGACGAAGGCGGCCACCTCGTCGCGGCTGCGGGCGGTGGCCTTCTGCACCATCAGCTGGTTGAGGCGCTTGGCCATGTTGTTCATGACGCCGGAGTCGATGTCGCTGGCCGGGTGGCTGATCACGAGGTAGCTGCCGGAGGGCACCGCGTCGACGAGCTGGCCGACGATGCCGTAGGGGTCCTCGTCGAGGGCGATGAAGTGCAGGATCGCGACCAGCATCACGGCGATCGGGCGGCCGAAATCCAGGATCGGCGCGGCCTCGGCCAGGATCTTCGCCGGGGCGCGCAGGTCGGCGTCGACGTAGGCGGTTCTGCCCTGCGGCTTGCTCGACAGCAGCGCCCGCGCGTGCGAGAGCACGATCGGGTCGTGGTCGACGTAGACGATGCGGGACTCCGGCGCGATGCGCTGGGCGACCTCGTGCGTGTTGTTGTTGGTCGGGATGCCGGTGCCGATGTCCAGGAACTGGCGGATGCCCGCCTCGCGGGCCAGGTAGGTCACGGCGCGGCGAAGGAAGGCCCGGTTGGCGCGGGCGGTGACCACGATATCGGGGTTGACCTCGATCGCCTGCTCGGCGGCTTCCCGATCCGCGGCGAAATTGTCCTTACCGCCGAGCCAGTAGTCGTAGACCCTGGCGATGTGCGCCACGCTCGTGTCGTAGGGCACCCACCGGTCCCGGTCAGGACCGGTCCTGGCCGGCTGCTGCGATGTCACGTCTGCGCTTCCTCTGCCCGGGTCCCACTTCCCCGTCGGCTGTAAGAAGGATAGCGACGGGATCGGATGAGCCGGCTCTGGAGGTGCGCCACCGCTCGTTCGGGACAATCTTGGGAGAGAAAGGGGCGACTGCGTGACAGCGTTGACGGAAGGTGAGGCCAGGGATCGGGCTCGGCTGATCGAGGTTGAGTCGTACGACGTGTTCCTTGACCTGACCGCGGATCCGGTCAGGTCGCGGAGCGAGGTGCGGTTCCGGTGCCGGGAGCCCGGGGCGGGCACGTTCGCGGACCTGACCGCCACGACGGTGCTCGGCGCGGTGCTCAACGGGCGGGAACTGGGCCCGCCGGTCGAGGGGCGGCTGGGGCTGCCGGGGCTAGACGTGTCGAACGTAGTCGTGGTCGAGGTGGAGGTGGAGTACTCAGGGAGCGGGCGGGGGCTGAGCCGATCCACCGACACGGAGGACGGCGCGACGTATCTGGCGGCAATGTGCTACCCGACCCCATGCACCGAGCGTGTTCTGCTGCTTCGACCAGCCGGACATGGTCGGGACGATCACGCTCGGGCTGGTGCTGCCGGCCGGCCATGAGTGCGTCAGCCTGGGGCGGTCATCGGGCCGCCCGCTCCCGGCCGGGCAGGACTGTGGCGGTTCGGGCCGGTGCGGAGCACCCCGTGCGAGCTGACGTTCGCGGCGGGGCCGTACGCGCGCGACTGGGAGGGGTCGGCCGGGGTCGATGACGTGCGGCTGAGCCTGTGGCGCAGGGGGTCGCTGGGCGGCGCGGCAGGGGTGGCCGACATCGCCCGGTGGGGCGAGATCGCGCGGCAGGCGCTGGAGCGCTACGAGCAGATCCTCGGCGTGGTGAGCATGCGCTGGTGGGATGACGTGTGGCTGGACGAGGCGATGGCCACGTTCGCTGCGCGGGCTGGCGCGGGCGGCGATCGACCTGGGCGACCCGCTGACCGAGGCGGTGTGCTGGAACGCGGCCTGGCGGATGGTGCTGCGGGGCTCGCTGGCGGCGGCCGACTTCGCCGATTTGGTGCTGCGTCGG
>JASHTQ010000298.1 GCA_030040475.1 Streptosporangiaceae bacterium | reverse complement strand
AGGCCGGTGGTCAGCTCGTCGAGCACCGCCACCCGCGGGCTGCCGACCAGCGCCATCGCGATCGACAGCCGCTGCTGCTGGCCGCCGGACAGCTTGCGGAACGGGGTCCTGGCCTTGGCCGAGATGCCGAGCACCTCCATCAGCTCCCGCCAGTCGGCCGGGCGGGAGTAGAAGGAGCTGCACAGCTCCAGCGCCTCGGCCACCCTAAGCTGGTCGGGCAGCAGGCTTTGCTGCAGCTGCACCCCGAGCAGCTGGGTCAGCTCGGCCCGGTCCCGCTGCGGGTCCAGCCCGAGGACGCTGATCTGGCCCCCGTCCGGCTCCCGCAGCCCCTCGACGCATTCGACGGTCGTGGTCTTGCCCGCGCCGTTCGGCCCGAGGATCCCGAAGATCTCGCCCTCGTGCACGGTGAAGGACACGTCGCCGACCGCCACGGTGTCCCCGTACTCCTTGTGCAGGTGCTGCACCTCGATCACTGCTGGCATGCCGTCAGCCTCGCCGCCCGAGGCCGGCGGGCGCATCGCCCGAACGCCCGGCCCGCAGGCTGAATCGCGCCATGAGCCGGCCGGCTGACCGCATCAGCCGATCGGCTGACCGCTACGTATCTTGCCAGTGTCTAGTTTGTCCGTCGCCGGGCCGCGCCGGCGATCGGGAAGGGGAGGCCTCATGCCGAAGCGGCTGTTTTCGTGGTCCTACGCCGCCGCGTACGACCTGTTCAACGGGCCGGGGGAGCGAGCCGGGCGGCGCGAGCAGCGACACGAGCTGCTCGCCCGGGCCACCGGCGCGACGGTCGAGATCGGCGCGGGCACCGGGCTGAACCTGCCGCACTACCCGCCGGCCGTCACCCGGCTGGCGAGCTGCCGAAGGCCCCTCAGCTCAGGAGCTGCAGCCAGCGGGGAAGCTGCTCGAGCGCCGGGGCCAGGCTGTCCCGCCACTGCCGGGTGTCGGGTGTGTCCCGGTGCGGGCCGCGGCACAGCCGCAGGGCGCTGGCCAGGTCGTCGAGGTACCAGCGTGACCGGTACACGGTGATGACGGCGGGGTCGAGGTCGCGGCCGGCTGCCCGCCGGTAGCGCTCGATGTCCTGGCTGCTTGCGGCGATCAGGGATACGTCGCGTTCGGGCGGGGCGAGGGCGGCGGTGTCCCAGTCGACCAGGACCAGGCGGTCCCCGGCCCAGATGAGGTTGGCCGGGTGCGGCTCGCCGTGGGTGATGACCGGATCGGCCCGCGCCGCGGCGGTGGTGGCCCGGTGCAGCGCCGCGATCATGTCCAGCGCCCGGCCGCGCAGCCGCGGGTCGGCGTACGGGCCGAACCGGTAGGAGCGCCCGGCCAGGAACGGGAAGACGCTGACGGCGTACCGGTCATCGATGCGGCGCAGCGGCCCGCCGTCGCGCGCTGGCAGCGGCGCCACCACGAAATCCAGGCCCGCCTCCCGCAGCGCGGCGGCGGTGCCCAGGGCGCGCCCGAGCCCGTCGAAGACCGCCTGCCGCGTGTCGCCCAGCCAGTCCTTGCCGTCGAGGTCATCGACGGTGACGAACCGGGCCAGGCCGTCGGCGCCGGTCACCTTCCAGTGGTGGCTGCCGCCGCCCTCGGGGACGTAGTCCGTCCGGGCAGGATGGACGTGCCAGCCCTCGGCCAGCGCCGCGGCCATGCGCGCAGGGACCAGGTCCGCCGGAGGACTCCGCACGGCTGCGAACCTAAACCACGCCGCCGCAGCGCACCACCAGTTTCCCGGCACGAGCCGGCGCCGGCCGGGCGGCCGCTACGGACGTGCGTAGATTTCGATGCCGCTGCCGAGGATCGACTGCAGGAACGGCGACCTCGCGGTGGCGGCCGCGGCGACTTCCGCGGGGGACGCGAGCACGACGTCCACCCGCGGGAAGCAATCACGCGTGAGCTGGCGGGCCCGGCGCTGGTAGAACTCCGGGTTGCCGGTCACGTCCGTGACGACGAGGAGATCCACGTCGCTCCGGCTGCGGACGGTTCCCTTGGCGTAGGAGCCGAACAGGATCACCCGCTCGGCGGCGAACGTCACGATCAGGCGCTGGACCACGCGCTGTACCAGGGGCGGGAGCTCGGGTTCCATCTCAGCTCACCGTGTAGCCGACCAGCAGGATGACGTCCCCGATCTCGCTTTTCGTGAGCGAGCGGAAGTCGGGCGCTCCTTGCTGCTGCAGCTCGAAGCTCCAGGTGCCGAGGCCGGTGCCGGCCGGCGGCGTGATCGTCGCGCTGCAGACGTAGGGTTCGGTCGCCCCCGCCACGGGCGTCATGTCGATCGTCGCGGTGGGCAGCGGGGCCTGCGGGGCGAGCACGAACGGCACCTGCGGCCAGGCGACGGTCAGCACGGTGATGGAGGCCACCGAGATCGTCTTGCCGCGCGTCCACGCGGGGAACTTGGTCGGCGAGATGCTCACGGTGAGCGTCTGGTTGGCGGGCGCGGTGGCCGTGGCCAGGAAGGACTGCCACGGGGTCTGCGGATAGGGGTTGGCGTCCGTCGGCGTCGCGGCGCCGAAGTCGTTCTGCGCGCTGAACATCTTCACGCCTGAGGTCGGCAGGTTGGCGGCGTTGCTGGCCTGTGCGGCCTGGTCGAGCTCGCCGCCCCCGTCCAGTGCCGTGTAGTACAGGTGCAGCACGACGTCGCCGACCGAGGAAAGGTCGACCTCGTTGGCGGCCTCGGGCATCTCGAAGTGCCAGGAGCTGATCGCGCCCGCGTTCTCGAACGGCAGGTACCGCTGGTCCGCGATGTTGCTCGCGATCGCGGTGAGGAACAGCCCGGGGTCATCCTGCGCGTTGCCCAGGGCGATCTTCTGCGGCACCGCGGCGTAGTTGTAGACGAAGCGCGGATCGGAGCCGACGCCGCCGACGGAGCCCTCGGGGTAGCCGGCGCTGGTATCGGTGGAGACGCGGACCTGGTTGGCCACGAGCGTGAGGGTGGCCTTGATGTTGTCGAACTTGCCCGGGCTGGGGTAGACGACGGTCACGCTGACCCGGGTGAGCCGGCGGTTGAAGTGGCCGGGGTAGTCGGTGTCGAACAGCGACTCGGGCAGGGTGAAGTCGCATGCCCCGGTGACAAGCAGCTGCTGGAGCGCGGCCGGGTTGACCGCCTCGAGGGAGACGTAGCGGCTCAGCTCGTAGCGCCTGGCGTTCTGCTGCAGGTACGCCGCCTGCAGCCGCCGCAGGTCGGCGTTCAGCGTCTCGCCGGACAGCAGCCCCTTGTACAGGCTGTCCCAGTAGCCGAACTGGATGAAGGAGCTGCTGGCCACGCCGAGCTCGAACTGGTAGCAGCGCTCGAGCTGCTTGCAGAGCTGGTAGGCCAGCTGGTAGCTCTGGAAGTAGGTCGCGGACAGCGAGCTTGCCATCCACTGGTAGAGGCTGTCGCTGGTGAACTTGCTGTTCAGGAAGTCGATCTGCTTCTGCAGGTCATCGATCTGCTCCTGGTGCAGCGCCTGGTTCTGCTGCGCGATCTGCAGCGCGAACTGGGCCGCCTGTATCTGGGAATTGGCCTGGTCGACCTGGATCTGCGCCTCGTTCGCGGCCTCGTTCCAGTTGTCCTGCCGGTGCTGCCAGCTGCCTATCGTGTTGGCGAGCTGCCCGCCGGCCGCCAGCAGGTCCGCTCCGCCGGTGATGATGGCCTGGGCGGAGTAGTGGGCGGCGTGCGCGGGCTGCCCGCCGCCCACGGTGGCGGTCGCCACCGGCGAGCCGCCGAAGCCCGCCGCGCCCGCCGTGAAGCTGGGCAGCGGGGAGACGACCGCCGCGGTCATCTGGAGGGCGGCGGCGATCGCCTTGATCACCGAGGACGTGGTGACCAGGGTCGTCCCGGTTATCTCGGCGGCGTTGACCGACTGGGTGCTGTTGAAGTTGTACTTCTGCTGCGCCAGGGTCAGCGACTGGCCGATCGCGTCGAGGTTGCTCTGGGCCTGGTCGACCTGCCATTCCAGCACCTGGCTGCCGTCGTTGAGCAGCTGCTGCTGAAGGGTCTGCTGGAGCAAGGACAGCGTTCCGGCGTCGTTCTTCTCCAGGGCCGCCTGCAGCGAGGCCCCGTAAGCGCGCACGGCGCTGACGAAGTCGAGCGCCTGGGGGTACAGGGCCGTGAAGCGGTAGTTGGGCAGCGCCGCGGCCGTATCGGACAGCACGCTGGACAGGTCGACCCCGGCCGCCTGGGCGGCGACGAGCAGGCCCGGGTCGATCGGGGCGTCGAAGAGCGCGAGCTGCAGCGGGGCACCGCTGATGCTCTGGCAGTGGCGCAGGTTGTACAGGCGGTCGGCGACCGTCGTCCAGTAGCCGAGGAGCTTGGCATTGGACGGGATCGCGAAATAGAAGGCCTGGGCCGGCGGCGCGCCCGGGTTGCCCCGCGCTCCGCTGCCGGCGCTCAGCCCGGCCCCGCCGATCACGTTCTCGACTTCGACCATCGCGTTGGCGAAGGCGTCAAGAACCGGCTCTAGCTGGTCGAAGGACTCGTCGGCGTGCATGGGCGGGGTGACCGCGACCGGGGCCGGGCCGAGGATCTGGTCGGCGGTCACGTACAGCAGGGTCGCCTCGCTGAGCGCCTCGCGCGATTCGGTGGCGAACAGGTTGTCGCCCCAGGCGATCAGGTTGTCCAGGTAGGACATGACGGTCGACTTCATGTACGCGACCGGGCGCAGGTCGGCCAGGACGAACGGGTTGAACGGGTCGTTGCGCCAGGCCTCGACCATGCTGACCGCGGCCTGGTCGCCCTGGTTGACCAGCGCGAGCAGGTTCGCGATGTTCTGCTGCTGGATCTGGGCGCTGGTGAGGTCGTGCAGGGGCTTGGGGATCCAGTAGCGCTGCGGGACCGGGTCGGTGCTCTGGCGGGTCGGGTTGAAGATGTACTCGAACCACGTCGTGGCGTCGGCGAACTGCTGGTTCTGGCTGAGCAGCTCGGCCACGTACAGCGGGATGTGGTAGAAGAGCTCCCAGTTGTAGACGCCGAAGGCCGCCCCGGAGCCGAAGTCGAGGTACTGGCGGTCCTGTCCGGTCACGTCGTCGTGGTCCCACCACACGGGCGGGACGACCGGCTGGTACCCGGCGGCGAAGCTGAACACGTCGGCACCGCTCGGGTCGATCTGGTCGGGGTTCAGCTGCAGGTTGACCTGGTAGAGCAGGTCGAAGCCGCCGCCTGCCAGCTGGTTCCAGAACAGGCCCGTGAACGGATGGTAGAACGTGTGGAACCAGTACTTGACCGTGTACGGGGCGCTGGCGGGGTCGGAGGGCGTGATCGGCGCCCAGGCGCTGCCCGTCCAGTAGTTCCGCTGGCCCTGCACCCAGTAGCAGCGCCTGGTGTCCTGGAAGAAGAAGTACGAGCCGGGGTCGAAGCCGAGGTCGCTTGACGGCCCGACGACGCGTGCCGGGATCGGGGCGTTGTTCAGCAGCGGGCCGGCGCCCTGCTGGAGGCTGCTTGCCGCGGTGAAATAGAGCTGGAAGGACTGGGCGGCGCCGCCCGACGCGCTGGGCGGCGGGGTCACGAGCGCTCCGGCCTGCGGCCGCAGCCCGGAGTCGCTGACCAGGTCGGGGTCGGCCATGCTGGCCGGGAGCGGCAGCAGCGGCTGGGCATCGACGCCGTAGGTGGCCTGGGCGTGCGCGAGCAGCGCAATGGCCTGCGGGTCGGCCGCGAAGCTCGACAGGATCAGCGCCAGGATGGGCGAGCCGGGCACGGGCAGGTTGCGCAGCTCCAGGTCGGAAAAGCGGGCGTCGAACACGGCCCGGCCCAGGTGCACGGCGGAGGAGCCGTTGACACCGGTTACGACGTCGTAGGGGCCGGACGTCGAGGACCCGAACAAGCCGATTGTCGTCTCGCTGACCTCGGCGGTCTCGAAGTCGCCGAGCCTGAACACGTCAACCCACAGGCTCGCCCCGTAGGTGCTGGACACGGCGGGCGTCTGGACCTTCAGGGTGTAGAGCGCCTCGGTCTGCCTGGTGCCGTAGGCAACGGTCGGGCCGTAGAAGGGCTTGTCGAACAGCTTGCCGTTGGCCGCCTGAGGCGGGTCCCAGCTGCCATTCGAGAACATGCTGAAGTTGACCCCGAGCGCGACGTAGCGGTCGGCGGTCTGGTTCGGAGGGGACGAGGACTCCTGCGCGGCAGGCAGCGACTGCTGCGGCTCGTTGGAGATCGCGACGTCGAGCCAGAACAGGCAGACCCGGCCGCGGTAGACGGCCGGCACCACGTGATAGGCCTTGATCGTCAGCGTGACCTGGGACCACCCGCTCCACCCGCCGCCCGAATAGGAGCGCAGGTAGTAGACGGGAGGGTCGACGGGGGCGCGCGCGACGACGTAAACGTCCCCGGTCGAGGGGTCCTCGCACGTCCCGGTGACGATCAGGTGGGCCAGGCCGTCCAGGCTCCCGATGTAGTTCAGGACGACCGTCTCCAGGTAATCGCTCGTGCTCTGGCCCTGCTGGACCTGCTGCTCGAAGGCCTGGTAAATCTCGGTCCGGCTGGGGCGCTCGGATTCGATCAGCCAGTTTTCCGGGTAGAGGAAGACCTCCCGGTTCGCCTCCCAGACGCGGTAGCTGTACATCCACTCCCACTGCTGCCACGACGGGTCGCTGGGATCGACCACGACCTGCGGCGCTTCCAGGCCGAGCAGGCAGCGCTGGACGAAGATCTGCACCGCGATGTACGCCTGGACCATCCGCGACGTCACCTGGCAGGACGTCATCTGCACGTCGATCAGGAAGTAGTCGAACAGGGCGTCCGCGTCGGCGTAACTGAGCTGTCCCGATGGGTCGCGGAGCCCGAGCAGGTAGGCCTGCAGCGCGGGCGAGCGGCGGTCGCGGATGGGGTTCATCAGGGTAGGGGCGAGCGCGAGCCACGCCGCCCCGGTCGACTGCCGCGCCTTGACCACCCCGAGGACCCCGGCCGCCATCCCCTCGGCGGTGACCTCGTCGGGCGGGACGGCGCCCCAGTCGACCAGCTGCGCCCCGCTGGCCTGCGTGGTCTGGGCCATCGCCGCCAGCGTGTACAGCGCCTGGTACGCGGTCGGCTGCGTGTAGCCGGCCGGGAACGCGATCGCCAGCTGCCCCGCGAACGCGCTGATGTCCGCCGGCGGCCAGCCCGTTATCGCCGCCAGGCAGGTCTGGGCGGCCGCCGCGCTCGGCAGGCTCCCGCTGCTGACGCCGCCGATGATGTCGTAGAGCGTCTGCACCGGCGAGGCCGGCGGGGCGGCCGTCCACAGCCGGGCGAGCTGGACCGTGAGCAGCGTCGTGAGCAGCTGCGACAGGTTCAGCACCGGCTGGCCGTCCGCCACCGGCAGCTGGGAGAGGTCCAGGCCTGCGTAGACCGCGGCGTTGGCGAGCAGCCAGCCGAGGTCCGCCGAGACGAACTTGAGCGCCCTGACCAGCACCGCGACCTTGTCGAAGAGCTGGAGGGCGAGGAACTGGTTCGGGAAGCTCGCCTGGGTGATGGCCGCGCTCGACCCGGTGAACGAGGGATCGGTCAGGACGGCCAGCAGGGACAGGCCGGTCCCTGGGACGTCCAGCTGCTGGAGGATCAGCGCCGTCACGTCGTTGGCCAGCCCGGACGTGGCGGCCGTATGCGCGCCGGCCGCCACGGCGGCGATCACCACCCCGTTGACGTCATCGCCGGCCGGAGTCACCGGCGTCCCGGTCGCCGCTGGCGCCGCGGTGGTGCCTTGCTGGCCGCGTACCACGGTCCAGGTCGTGTTGCCGCTCCCGCCGACCGCGGTCACGAGGAGGATCTCCGAGCCGATCGCGACGGCGAAGCCCGGCGCGGGGAACCCCGTATCGCTCGCCACCGTGATCGACGTGGCGGCGGCGGTCATCGGCGCTGCCAGCGTCGTGCTGGCCGAGAGCAGGCTGGCCACGGCCTGGCTGACGGTGCCCAGGGCCGTGGCGATGTCCGCCTGGGTCAGCTGCGTCGTCGTGGGCCATTCGCCGCCGAGGGCCACCGCGGCGCCGGCCGCGGCCGGCCCGGCGGCGGTTCCCTGCTGGCCGCGGGTGACCGTCCAGGTGGTGCCGCCCGCCCCGCTGACCGCCGTGACCAGGAGGACCTCGGCGCCTATCGAGACGTAGAAGTTCGCGGTGGGGAACCAGGCGCTGCTGGCGACCGTGATCGTGGTGTCGGCGGCCGAGATCGCCCCGGTGAGCGTCGTGGTGCTCGGCGGGGTGAGCAGGTAGGTGATCGCGTCCAGCGTCAGCCCCGAGCGCTGCACCGCCGTCGCCTGGGAAAGGAACCCGAGCGTGACCGCCGGCGAGGCGAACAACGCCCCCACCGCGTAGCCCGGGCTGGCGGCCGCCGGATCGAGCAGTTCGGCCACGGTGATGAGGCTGGCGATGGGCAGCTGCGTGGCGGTGGCGAGCAGGCTTACCCGGTAGATGAAGCTGAGGTTGTCCAGCGTGAGCTGGTTGTCGGTGAGGCCGAAAAGCGTCGCCGCGTCGGCCGCGCTCACGCCCAGGGCCGGCTGGATCGCCGCCACATGATCGCTCAGCACGGGGTCGACGATCGGCCCCCCGGTGGCGATCGCCGCCAGGTCCGGGTCCGGTGCCACCGAGGTGACCGTCGCGTTCAGGAAGACCTGCGCGTACAGCGACGTCGTGGTCGTGCCGTCCGGGTCGCGGTGAGTGCCGGTGTCGATGTCCTGGTAGCAGGCGAGCAGCTGGTCGATGTCCAGCCCGGTGGCGTCCAGCAGCCGCTGGAACGCCAGCAGCGCGGCAAGCGCGCCCTCGTCGAGCGTCCCGTTGCCGACCGCGGGCGCGCGAAGCAGCAGGTCGAGTTCCCACATCTGGTAGCCGGTGGCCGCCCATAGCCGCAGGAAGCGATTGGCCCGGTCCAGGAAATCCTGGTCGATGGGCGTCAGGGTCATGGTGCTTGTCGAGCACGTTCCGCCGCCCCCGGTGACCTGCGTGCCCAGGCCCGCCTGGACCCAGGTCACCTCGAGCAGCTCGAGCAGGGACTCGTAGCTGATGGACGCCGCCTGCAGGAACTGCGGCACCGGCGCGACGAAGGCCACCGGGTCGGTCGGCGGCGGCGGCGTGCCCCAGGCCACCTGCGTGGGGACGAGATTTGCGGTGGTGATCAGGTCAACGGCGTGCGGCGGCAGCTGGAACCGTTCGGCGGCGACCGCGGCCTGCCCGGCGGCGCTCCCTCCGGACAGCGGCAGCAGGGCCTCGCGGAGCTGCCAGAGCGGGACGCCCAGCTGCCCGAGGAACGTGCGCAGCTCGTCGAGGCCGGCGCTGTAGGGCAGGCTGAAGGGATAGCTGGCCTGGTAGAGGGTCGTGAACGCGCCCTGGTTGAAGTACGCGGGGGCCGCGCTCAGCTCGGCGGCGGTCGCCTGTGCCGACGTCTGCTTCCACCGCGGGTTCCAGGCGCCGACGATCTCGGTGCCGTCGGCCGTGGTGAGGCCGGGGGTGGTGGACCAGTAGATGTTGTAGCTTGTCGCGCCGGGGACTGGGTCCCAGGAGAGGCTGACCTGGGTGTCTGCGGCGGTGGCGGTGAGGCCGGCCGGCGCGGCGGGTACCGCGGCGGGTGCCTGGGGGGTGGCGGCGGCCTGCGCGGAGGCCGGGCCCTCGCCGACCGCGTTGACCGCGGTCACGATGTAGTAGTAGGTCGTGCCGTCCGCCAGCGCCGACTGGAGGTAGGACGTGGCGGCGGAATCGACGGGCGGGCTGATCGCATCGGCAAGCAACTCGATCACCAGGTCCACGTACGGCAGTTCCGTGTCGGTGTTCGGGCAGTTGAGCAGCAGGTGGCGGATGTCGGGACGGCGGCCGTCGAGCACGTCGAGCGCCGTCTGGGTGCCCTGCTGGTGGTTGCGCAGCCACAGGAGCAGGTCGCACAGGTAGGCGGCCGGGCTGAGGATCGAGGTGCAGTCGTCGGTGGCGCAGTAGTCCTGGGAACCGAACAAGGTGGCCAGAGTCGGGTCCTGCTGCACGGCCTGCTGCGGCGGGCCGGTGATGTCGGACACGCCCCCGATCCCCTTGGGCATGAGCCCGATCGAGCCGTAGTTCGTCTTCATGAACAGCGAGACGAGCTGGGCGTAGCGTTGCGCGGCGGCCGCGAACGCCGCGTTCGCCTCCGGCTTGGTCAGGCCGCCCGCCGTGGCCCGGTCGAAGAACGCCTGGCTGCCCATGGCGTTGATCTGGGTGGCCGAGGTGAAACCCAGGCCGAGCAGGGTCTCGGCCACATCCGGCCGCGGCGCCACCCGCAGCACCCGCTGGAAGCTCCGCAACGACGCCACGACCGCGGCCTGCGCCTCGGCGGGGACGCCGTTCAGCGCGCCGGGCTGGGCGGCGAGATAGGCGGGGATGTTGTGGGTGATCAGCTCCAGACCCGGGTTGTCGGCGAAGAACGTGGTCAGGTGGCGCTGCAGCGACTCAGCGACGAAGCCGCCCGTCGTGATGCGGCTCGACAGCGCCACCGTCGGGTAGGCGCGCGTTACCCGCGTGTAGACGACGCTCGCGAAGACCTCGGCGGGCGTGGCCGAGCCCGCGGCGTCGATGCCCGGCGGCGCCCCCGCCTGGTTGACCAGGTCGGTCCAGTCCTGCAGGGTGAGCCGGGCCAGGTCGGCCGTTGTCGTGTAGGTCCCGGAGGAGAATCCCGCCAGCACGCTGCGCACCAGCGGCGTGTAGTTCTTCACGAACGCGCCGACCGACAGCGTGCGCTCGATGGCCGATGCCTCCTCGGCCGTCAGCCCCGGCGCCTCGCCGAGCGTGCGCCAGAAGTTGCGCATCGACGCGGTGTTCGTGGCCAGCGCCTGCGCGAACGCCTGCTGGCTGGCCGTGCCGATCTCGGCGACGTTCAGCAACTGGCCGAGCGTGGTGCTGCCGACCAGGTACGGCTGGTTCAGCAGGTCGGTGACCTGGTGCGACTGGAGCTTGGCGACGATGTCCTGGATCTGCGCGGTGAACTGCTGGCCGATCAGGTCCAGCGCCACGGCCGCGGTCAGCGTCTGAGTCTGCAGCTGGCCCGACAAGCCGAAGATCAGCGACGCGATGTTCTGCACCAGGGGGTCGATCAGGGTGAAGCTCTGGCTGGCGTCGAGCAGCGGGCTCGGCAGCGTGGCCGGTACCAGCTGCCGCAGGAAGGCGTAGAACGCCGGGGCCGGGATGTCATAGGCGGCTTCCAGCCGGGCCGAGATCGCGACGCGCATGAGCGCCTCGGCGCTCTGGCCCAGCTCCTGGGCCAGGAATGAGATGTCCTGGTGGCCCGAGTCCTGGACGAGCTCGCTCAGCCTGACGCCCTCGAGCAGCGGCTCGATCGAACGCACCAGCACCGCCCACTCGGACTGGTCGGCCGGCGTCGGGCTGAGGTCGACGGTCAGCTCCGGCTGCGCTTGCGTGAGCGGCGAATACAGCGGCTCGTCGAGGTGCTCGGAAAGCGCCTCGATGACCAGGAACACCGGCTGCGGCGCTTCCCTGGGCACCCGGTAGGCCAGGTGGTAGGTGCCGTGCCTGGAGGCCGACCCGGCGGCCAGTTCCTCGCGAGTCCGCAGGCGCTGCCACCAGAGGACCACACGAGCCTCGGGAATCGGCTCCTGGCGGAGCCCCCTGATCGTGCCGGTAACCCGGAAAACGTTGTCGTCCCGCTGGTCGTTTCCCTGTGCCCCACCAGCCGCGGAATCGGTCATCCCTCACTCCTCTCGCATCGGAGCAGACCGAGGTCACCATCACCGGATCCCGGGCTTGGCCTGGTATCGCTCATAGAGGGCGGAGGCTGCCAGCGCGGTCCTGATACACGGTCACGGCAGCTTTCTGGCCCGCGGAGGGCGGATCAGCCATTCGGCGGCCAGCAGGTCGGGGACCTCAAGCGCTGACCCAACAGGCGCTCACCAGCGACCAGGTCCTCCCGCCGTCGGCCGTGCCGGCCAGCGCCTCGTCCTGGTAGCCGTTGCCGCCCGCCCTGTGTGGCCAGCACGTCGAGGAAACTCGCGCCCGGCTTGACCTCGAGCAGCGACTTCGGGCCCGACAGGCCCATGCTCGTCCCCAGCCCGCCGTTGAGCCTGACGATCACGAGCCGGTCCAGCACGTCACGGGCCTGGCCGGGGGACGGCTCGGGCAGCTCGTCCAGGCGCGGCAGGTCCGGCCGCGGCTCCAGGACCGAGCCGGGCAGCAGCCCCGCGTCCGGCTCGCCGAGCTGCCGCAGCCGTCGGCGCAGCGCGGCCAGCTCGGCGCCGTGCACGCCGCCGCCCCCGGCCCTGGCCACCACCGCGCCGACGTAACCGGGCATGTCCATCCTCCGATCCTCCCCTACGTCCGTCCCGGCCGCCTCCGATCACCGCCACCAAGCCGCCAGGCGAAGGCCGTAGCGCCGCTCCCGCCAGGGGAAAGCCGACGTTCTTTATTTCAGCCGAACGATCGGTGGTGCCCCGCCACCGGACGCCCCGCCGCCGGAGTGGCTGAACCCCGATCGCCGCCCGGAGCGCGTCGTCCTCGTCCGCGCCGGCAACCACGGGCGCCCGGACGGCGTCCAACGGACGTGGCACGGGCAGGCACCGCGATCCTGGCGGCCGCGGCTGGCATCATCGCCCTCGCCGCGGCCGGCTGCGGAACCGTCCACCAGCCTGCCGCGCGGGGACCAGGAGCCACCGCCGGCCAGGGCGCCGCCCTGGCCGCCCGCTCCGACCCGTGCGCGCGGTCCTTCCCCGGCGTGC
>JASHTQ010000297.1 GCA_030040475.1 Streptosporangiaceae bacterium | reverse complement strand
CAGCGTCCGGCTCGAGCGCATCGAAAACAGCAGGTACACGGCCAGCAACGTCCGCGGTGGCCAGCTCAGGATGGGGACGGGGGAAGGAACCGACTTCACCCCGGTCGAGTTGCTGCTCGCCGCGATCGGCGGCTGCACGGCGGTCGACGTCGACATCCTGACCTCGCGCCGGGCCGAGCCTGACTCGTTCGAGATCGTCATCGACGCGGAGAAGGTCCGCGACGAGGCAGGAAATCACCTCACCGACCTGGCGGTGACCTTCCGGGTCAGGTTCCCTGACGGCGAGGCGGGCGACAGGGCGCGGGCGCTGCTGCCGGATGCCGTGAAGAAGTCGCACGACCGGCTGTGCACTGTGTCGCGGACCGTCGAGATCGGCACGCCGATCGCCACCAGGATCGAGTGACGCCGCTAGCTGTGCCAGCGGAAGCGCCAGACGGCGACGCAGGCTCCGGCCGCGGTCCACAGGGCGAGGCTGGCCAGGTCCCAGGCGGTGAACGGTCGTACCGCGTAGGCGTTCCGCAGCACCTCGGCGAGCGGCTTGACAGGGAACGCGGCCACTATCCTCGACAGCCAGCCCGGCAGGCCGCTGAAGGTGGGGTCGAAGACGCCGGAGATGATCGCGATCGGCAGGAAGCTGGCGTAGGCGACCGGCCCGGCCGATTCGGCGCTCGTGATGACCGAGCTGATGGCCAGGCCGAGCGAGGCGAAGCAGACGATGCCCAGGATCAGCGCGCCGGCGAGCGCCAGCAACTCATCGGCCCGCGGCACCGCGCCGAACGCGAGCCAGCCGATCAGCCCGGTGGCCGCGGTGATGAGCAGCGCGGTGACGACAGTGCTCACCAGCAGGCCGCCGAGATAGGCGCCGGAAGGCAACGGGGTCGTCCTGATCCGCTTGAGCACGCCGTCGTGCCGCAGCACCGCGACCTTGGACCCGAGGTTCACGTAGGCGGCGACGATGATGCCGAAGGCCAGGATGCCCGGCACGAAGACCGTGGTGTTCTTGATGGCGGTGCCCGGCAGGTGCGAGCCGACGTTCGCCGCCCCGATCAGCAGCAGGATCATCAGCGGGAAGACGAACGTGAACAGCGCGTACTCGGCGCTGCGCCAGAAGCTGCGCTGCTCGAGCAGCGCCTGCCTGCCGGCCAGCCGGATCGTCCTGGTCATGCGCGGGATGCCTGGCCGGCGACGGTGCCGGTGAGCTGCAGGTAGGTATCTTCGAGGCGCGGGGCGGTGACGGCCAGGCCGTCCAGGTCACCCAGGCGGTGCTCCCCCGCCCAGGCGAGCAGCACCCGCAACGTCATGGCCGCGTTGTCGGTGTGGCAGACGGCCTGCGATCCGCTGATCACCAGGTCGATCCCGTCCGGCAGCGCGATCTGCCTGCGGCGCAGCGCGGACGGCGCGGTGAACGAGATGCGCGTGCCCAGGCCCGCCCGGGTCGCGACCTCGTGCGTGGTCCCGGCCAGCTCGATGCGGCCCGCCCGGAGGATGGCGATCTTGTCGGCCAGGCGTTCCGCCTCGTCCAGATAGTGGGTGGTGAGCAGGATCGTCTTGCCGAGCCCGCGGAGGTTCTCGATCGCCGCCCAGCAGCGCCTGCGCGCCTCAGGGTCGAAGCCGGTGGTCGGCTCGTCGAGGAAGACCAGGTCGGGATCCCCCGCCAGGGCCAGGGCGAAATCCAGCCGTCGCCGCTGGCCGCCCGACAGCTTGCGGACCTGGGTGTTGCGCACCTCGGTGAGCTCCACGACCTCGAGCAGGTCGCCGAGCGGGCGCGGGTTCGGGTAGTAGGACCGCCAGACCTCGATGAGCTCGCCGACCCGGGCCTGCCTGGGGAAGCCGCACTCCTGCAGGACCATGCCGGCCCGCTCGCGCAGCCTGGCCGCCTGGGTGGCCGGGTCGAGGCCGAGGACGCGGACCTCGCCCGCCGTCGGCGGCCGGAAGCCCTCGAGGATCTCCAGCGTGGTGGTCTTGCCCGCTCCGTTCGGGCCGAGCAGGCAGAACACCTCGCCGTAGCGGACGCCGAAGTCGACGCCGCGCAGGACCTCGGTGCCGCCGAAGGCCATCCGCAGGCCGCGGACCTGCACCGCGAGGCGGTCGGTCGCCCCGCGGCGGTCATCTATGACGCTCGTGTCAGTCATTAGAAGGGATTATATGAGGATGACGCTAGCGGACGTCTCCGCGCTGCGGATGCTGCGCCGGGCCAGGGATCGCAGGGGGCCGAGTTCATGCAGGAGCCCGCCGAGCGCCCGTACGGCACCGAGGCGCTGTTCCGCGATGACTCGGGAAACTGGTTCAGCTTCACCCAGCGGCCCGCCTGAGGCGAGCCGCCAATTCGGCGTTACGGCAGGCGGAATCGGCCCAGCCAGGCGGCGGGGGATCGGCGAGGTGGCGGCGGGCGGCGGCGGGGCCGCAGCCGCGAAGCTGCCAGCCGGACAGACGTCCCGCGCGAGCGGGAGCAGGGCGGCCGCCGCTCGCGGTGAGCCGACGGGTACGTCATCCGGCCCGGCGTCCTGCTCGGTTGGCACGATCCGAGCCCACCGCAGGGACGATCCGGCGTCAAGGGTGGCGGTGTTACCACGGCTCGTTCGGGCCAAGAAAAGGACGCGGGCCGGCTACGGCGGCCGGCTGCGGTGCGGCGGGCGTGGTGCCGGGCAAGTTCGCGGGCTTAAGGTTTGTTCGTGACAGATTCAGAACCTGGCCGCGAGATGGTGGCGCGCAGCGAACTGCGCGCCTCGCATGACGACCGGGACCGTGTGGTCGAGTTGCTGCGGGTGGCCGCGGGAGACGGGCGGCTGACCGCGGATGAGCTCGACGAACGGCTGGAACTGGCCATGACCGCGCGGACGTACGGCGAGCTGGCCAGGCTCGTCTCCGACCTGCCGGACTCGCCGGACGTGGCGGCCGCGCCCGCGCCGCGGGTCAAGGACGTGGTGCGGCTGAACTGCCATAGCGGCCAGACGGTCAAGGACGGCCGGTGGGTGGTGCCGCAGCGGATGGAGCTGAAGGTAACCAGCGGCCACATCAAGCTGGACTTCACGCAGGCCGTCATCACCCAGTCGTCGCTGCAGATCGACGCGGAGGTGCGCAGCGGCCACATCATCTTGATCACCAAGCCGGGCATCGTGGTCGACACCGATGACGTGGCGGTCCGCAGCGGGCACGTGAAGGTCCGCGCGCCGTGGGGTTCTGACGTGCCCGAGGTGCTGCGGATCGACGTGGCGGGCACGGTCGGCAGCGGCAACCTGATGGCGCGGCCGCCGCACCGGACGTTCTGGCAGTGGCTGACGAGGCAGCCCAAGCCGTACGAGACCCGTTGACCCTCATCGTGACGTCCGGCGCGCCGGGTACGGCAAGTCGACGGTCGCCGAGGGCTGGTGGCGGCGGGACCGGGCGGGACTCGCGCTGTGCCTTGTGCTTGCCCGGCGTCCCGCGCGGGTGCAAGGCTGGGCGGATGCCTGCCCCGCCTCGTTCATCTCCGCGTCCTGCCGCCGTGAAATCCCCGGCGCTCGCCCGGGTGCGGGCCGAGCTTGACCGGCTCGTCCGCTACGACGACGAGTCCATCGTGCACGAGGCGTGGGTCAGGCAGCGCTACGAGGGCGGTTATGCGGCAGCCTACGGGCCGGCCAGGGTCGCGGCGGTGCGGACGGCGTGGCACGAGGCCGGGCATGCAGTTGCCGCGCTGGCCGTGGGGACCCGGTTCAGCTCGGTCAGCATCCGGCACGGCCACGCCAGCCAGGGCCGGGTCCACGCGGTGGCGGGCGGCGGCGCCGAGTCGTTCGTCGTCGACGCGGCAGGCCAGGTCGCCGAGCGGCTGCGGGACTGGTCGATGCTGGCCGACGACGACCAGCTGCGCGCGTGGCTGCCGACGTGGCGCGGCGACGGCGGCGACGCGCGGCGGTTCCGCAGCGGCATCCGGGCACGCTTCGGCGACGACGAGTTCGGCGCCTGGCGTTACTGCGAGCGGGCGCTGACCCCGCTGCGGCTGCCGATCAGGCAGGTGGCGCGGGCGCTGCTTGTCTATCCGCGGCACCTGCCCTACTCGGTGGTCGCGCAGATCGCCGGGATCGGTTAGGCGACCGACCGGTACCAGGCGGGGAAGCCTTCCAGCGAATCGAGCACCACCCCGGCGCCTGCGCCGACGAGTTCTTCGCGGCCGAACGAGCCGGTCGCGACCCCCACCGCCATGACGCCGGCCGCGATGGCAGCGGCCATGTCCGGCGGGGTATCACCGACGTAGGCGGCCGCGTTGACGCGCCTCAGCACGGCCGCCTTCTCCGGCCCGTGCACGTGAGTGAACACCTCATCGACGGCCAGCCCGGCGGCCCGCATGCTCGGTTTCACGGAGACCGGATGCTTGGCGGTGATGATCACCGCGCGCTGGCCCGCGGCGTGCACGGCGGCCAGCGCCTCGTGCGCGCCTGGCAGCGATGTCGTCATCCGCTCGGCCAGCTCGACGTAGTGCTTCCGGTAGATCGCGACGGCCGCGACCTGCTGGTCGGGCGGGAACCAGAACGTCACCTCGTCTTCCAGCTTGATCCCGAGCCGACGGTCAACCGCCGACAGGTCGATGCGGGTGGCGGTTTCCCGCGCGAGTTCGGCGAACGCGGCCATGATGGCCGGCCGCGAGTCGATCAGCGTCATGTCCAGGTCGAAGCCGACCGGGCCAGGGCCCATTCGTCTCCCGTGTTCGGTCCTTTACTGGGTAGCGTATCGGTCATGACCTGGGAAGAGCTGCTCGCCTACTGCCTGGCCAAGCCGGGTGCCTGGCAGGATGAGCCCTGGGAAGGCGACGTGGTGGCCAAGGTGGGCGGCAAGATCTTCGCGTTCCTCGGCCCGGGGACGGGCGGCTCTGTGGGCCTGAAGTGCGGCGCCTCCAGGGAGGCGGCCGACGAGTGGCTGCTGCGGTATCCGGACGATGCGTCGGTGATGGCCTACATCGGCCGATCCGGGTGGAACACGCTGCGCATCGGCGGCACGATTCCCGACGATGAGCTCGTCGAGGCCGTCGACGCCTCGTACTCGGCCGTCGTCAGCAAGCTGCCCGGGAAGGACCGCCCGCCCGGGGCGTCGTAGCGTGGTTACCGTGACCACTGACGGCGGCTCGGATCTGGACGGGTTTGCGGACCCGCATGACGAGGCTCTCCCTTCCATACCGGTTTCGGCCGGGGCGCTCATCTTCGACCGGGCGGGGCGGCTGCTGATCCTCAAGCCGACCTACAAGTCCGGCTGGACGATCCCCGGCGGCGTCATGGAGGCCGACGGGGAGACGCCGTGGGACGCGTGCCGGCGCGAGGTGCGCGAGGAGTGCGGCATCGAGGTCGGCGGCGGCCGGCTCGCCTGCATGGACTTCCGTCCCCCGCGGCCCGGCCGGCCTGGAGGCATCAGGTACCTCTTCGACTGCGGCCGGCTGAGCGACGAGATGCTGGCAGCGGTGGTGGTGCAGCCCGAGGAGGTCTCCGAGTTCCGCCTCGCCGCCCTCCCTTCCGCGCTGCACCTGCTCAGGGGGCCGATCAGGCGGCGCGTGCGGGCGGCCACCCGGGACAGCGGGCTGGTCTACCTGGAGGACGGCCGCCCGGTTCCCGCGGTCGGCGCGTTACCGGACGACCGGGCAGAACGGGTGGCCGCGCCCCCGATGACGATGACCGGCGTCAGCCGCGCACGGCGACGAAGATCAGCTCCGGGGTCCCGGGACCGGCGGGGCGGCGATCCCAGTCACCGTAGAGGCGCTCGACCTCGAAGCCGGCCCCGGCCAGGTTCTCGGCCAGCTCCGGCCGGGTGCGGAACCGCAGCTCGTTCTGCGACACAAGCTCTTCGCCTGACCGGAAACGGTAGTGCACCTCGGATCGCACCAGTGCGCCGGCGGCCAGCACCTCGGTGAGCTCGTACCACCACTCGAACCGGCCGCCGGTAGGGTCGTCGGCGGTTCTCGCGGAGTCGCGCCGGGTCCAGCCCGCCCAGGCCCGCGCGTCCGGGTTCCGTGACTCGAAGGCCACCCGGCCGCCCGGCCGCAGTGCCTCGCGGGTCGCGGCCAGCGTGGCGCGCCAGTCCTCGTCGTCGGCGATCACCTGGGCCACGTGGCCGCTCATCACCGCCAGGTCGGCGATTTGCGTGCCGAGCCGGTCGGCGCCCCCCTCGATCCAGCGGACCCGGTTCGCGCCGGGGCGGCGCCTGGCCACCGCCAGCATCGCGGCCGCCGGATCCACGCCGGTCACCGTGTGGCCCCGGCCTGCCAGCTCACACGCCAGCAGGCCGGTGCCGCAGCCGATGTCGGCGACCGACGACGCGGCGAGCTCCGCGGCCAGCCCGAGGTAGAAATCCGTGTCGCGGCGATCGGGGCCGAGCGCGTCGTAGACGCCGGCCAACCGCGGATCGGAGAACTCCCTGAAGACCGTCACGGCGGCCACGGTAGGAGCCGGGCGCGCCGGCATGTCACGCGGTTTTCCCGCCGTCGTCCGCGGGCCGGTAGCTGAGGTGCACGACGCCGGTGCTGAAGGCCTGCGAGCCGGTCAGGGCGAGCGGGACCTGGTCGCCGGGCTCGCTGAACAGCCGCTTGCCTGTGCCGATCACGACCGGGAAGACCAGCAGGTCCAGCTGGTCGAGCAGGCCCTCGCGCAGCAGCCAGGCGACCAGCGTCGAGCTGCCGCTCATGCCGATGTTCCGCCCCGGCCGCTGCCTCAGCGCCCGGATCTCCTCGGCGACGTCCTGGCTGATCAGCGTCGAGTTCTGCCAGTCGGCCGAGGCCAGCGTGCCGGACACGACGAACTTCGGCGTGTTGTTCATCTGGTCGGCCATTCCGCCTGACTGGCCGCCGAAGGCGGCGGCGAAGCCCTCGTAGGTCACCCGGCCCAGGAGCATGGCGTCGTTGGGCGCCATCAGCGCGCCGACCGCCTGCCCGACCTGATCGTTGAAGTAGGGACCCGTCCACTTCTCCGGTGACTCGACCACGCCATCGAGAGAGATGAACAGCCCGGCCGCGATCTTCCGCATGCTGGTTTCCTTCCTAGTCGGCTGGGGTGAAGAACTCGGTCAGCACCGGGGCGATGGCCTGCGCCTTGACCATGTGGTTCTGGCCGGCCAGGGTACGGTGCGTCGCGTCGGGCAGCGCATCGGCAAGTGCCCGCGCCGCGTTGCTGATCCAGGCCGGGCTCTTACCGCCGGCCGCCACAAGCGTCGGTACCTTGACGCCGGCCCACTCCCCGGGCGCGAACGGTGTCCCCCGCTGGTGATCCTGAATGATCGCGATGTCGTACGGCAGCGTGTGCGCCACGGCCTTGAGCTTCGGCCATACCGGCGTGACCGGCATCACCGCGGTGAAGATCGCCGGGGTGCCCACCAGCCGCATGAACTCCTTGACCACCTCGCCCCGGCGCCGGTCGGCCAGCAGCCGGTCGAGCCTGGCCAGGAAGCCGTCGGGCATCGGCGGCCGGGTGCCATCGACGATGAACGGGGGCTCGTACACGGCCAGCTTTCCGATCGCCGGGATGCGCCGGGCCGCATCGAGGGCCAGCGCGGCGCCGGACGACGTCCCGTGCAGGCAGACCGTCTCGCCGGCCAGCGCGACCAGCGCCTCGATGTCCTCCACCTCGCGGTCGGGCGCATACGGCGCCTCATCGCCGCTCCCGCCGCTCCCGCCGCTCGCGCCGCGTCCGCGACGGTCGTAGGTGTAGACGGTGAAGTGCGGCGCCAGCAACTCGGCCAGCTTCGGCATCGGCCCGAACGACCTGCTGCACAGGGCGCCGTCGACGAGGATCAGCGCAGGCCCCTGGCCTGCCCGCGAGTAGGCGATCGTCGTCCCGTCGGCTGAGCGGACGGTGCTCATGAGGATCCCTCCGTAGGTTGTGGTCAGGCGAGCGCCCGGTTGAGCCAGGATTCCCAGGCCTGCTGGGCGGCGGCCATGTCGACGTCCGCGAACAGGTGACACGTCGCGAACACCGGCTTTCTGAAGCCGCGGATGAACCGGTAGAGCGCGTCCTTGGTGCGCACGCCGATCGTGTCAGCGTTGGCGAAGTAGACGAGGCCGTCGACGGGCCCGATCTCGTCGGTTGTGATGTGCACCCGGTCGCCGCGGCTCGCCTTCTGGTCCAGGCCCAGGGCGCGGCAGAGCGATGCCCGGTCACGGTCCCAGCTCGTGCCGGGCGGCCCGAACGCGGCGACCGGCACCGCGAACCGGCCGGCGAAGTAGGACAGGTACTCGACCAGGGTCCGGAAGTACATCTCGCCGCCCGACATCATCGCCTCGAACTCCTCGGCCCAGTCGTCGCCGGGAAGGAAGCCGCTGGTCACCGTCCGCAGGACGGTGCTGCCGCCCGCCCGGCCCTCGATGAGGAACTCCTGCGCGATGAACCGCCCGTCGGACGCCTCGCCGGAGCGGTAGCCGAACCGGCGTGCCGGGTCCCACGCGGTGACCGCCAGCTCGGGCGCGTACTCGCCGAACACCGTGCGGACGGTGCCGCCGACGCCCGGCTTGACGTCACTGTGGCCCATGAACCAGGAATCGATCCCTGGCCCGGTCGCGATCGCGGCCCAGACGTCGTCCGGGTGTGCCGGGACCTCGGCCTCATGGTGCTGCTCGAACGGCTGACCCATCATGCCTCCTCGGTCGCGGCACTGACGCTGGGGTGGATGGCGATGACCAGGCGGTGATCGCGCCCGCCCTCGGCACCCTCGTCGTGATACTTCGCCACCAGGGCGGCGACGGCCTGCATCAGCTCTGCGGTGAAGGCGGCCCGGTCCGCCGCGGACGCGAACCGCACCCGGCCGTCGGTCGCGAACGTCGCGAGCTTCTTCTGTGCCCTGTCGGCCCCGCGGATCAGGTCGCCGACGTCGCGGACCAGCTGCGCGGCCAGGGCAAGGAGCCAGCGGGCCGACAGGCGGTCGGGCGCCCTGGCCGGATCGGGCGCCACGACCGCGAGCGCGGCCGGGGAGATCACGTAGGACGCCGCAGCCGCCTGCACCAGCCGCTCTGTCACGTTGCCCTTGCGGCGCTCCTGCACCAGCTCCACCAGTCCGTGCCGTTCCAGCGTCCGCAGGTGATAGTTGACCTTCTGCCGGGGCAGGCCGGCCGCCGCCGCAAGCATGGCAGCCGACCGAGGCTCGGTCAGCTGGGCCAGCAGCCGTGCCCGGGCCGGCTCCAGGGCCGCCTCCGCCGCCGCCGGATCGTCGATCACCGCCACGTCGATCATGACCCCAGCCTGCTGCCGACAATCTAAGTTGTCAAGAAAATTTTTCTTGTCGGTAGATTGTCGATCGTCGATCGTCGGTCGTCAGTTGTCGGTCGTCAGTTGTCGGTCATCGGCTATCGGCTATCGGCACCGGCGGCACGTCGGGCACCTGGAGCGTAATGAAACCGGGCTTTCAGCACACTCTGTGGTCCTGAATCACGGGTTTCATTCCGCAGGACACGGGGCCAGCGGGGCGCGAGGGACCCGCGGGGCGCAGCTGGCGGCGGGGCGCAGCTGGCGGCGGGGCACAGCTGGCGGCGGAGCGGGGGCGGGCGGCGG
>JASHTQ010000296.1 GCA_030040475.1 Streptosporangiaceae bacterium | reverse complement strand
CCAGCTTCCGGGGTGCCAGCTTCCGGGGTGCCAGCTTCCGCGGTGCCAGCTTCCGCGGTGCCAGCTTCCGCAGGGGCGGGCTCGGCGGCGGCAGCCTCGGCGGTAACGGCATCGGCGGCGGCCGGGTGCCCCGGCTGCGCGGCGGACCCCGCGGCCTGGCCAGGCTGCGCATGCCCCACCGTACGAGCGCCCTGGGTTCCATGAAGCCCAAGAGACCCAAGGGGTTCGGCGGATCGAAGAGCTTCGGCGGGTCCAAGGCGCTGCGGACCCCGAAGCGGAGATGGCGGACAGGAGGGTTCCGATGAACGTGGCGTCGCGCCGCCGCCTGGTGGTGCTGTACGTGGTCGCGGCCGCGATGCTGATCTCCCTCGGCGGGCGGCTGTGGTACCTGCAGGTGATGAACAACACCGCGTTCACCAAGCTCGCCGCGCAGAACCAGACCAGGGACGTGCTCGTGCCCGCGGTCCGCGGCCAGATCCTCGACGACGTCGGCAACCAGCTGGTGACCAACACCGATGCCCTGGTCGTCTCGGTGGACATGATGACCGTGTCCCAGCAGCCCGACGGCGGCGCGGCGGTGCTGCACCGGCTGGCCAAGCTGCTCGACATGCCCTACAAGCTGCTGACGGAGAAGGTCCGGCTGTGCACCAAGGGCGTTGCGCAGCCCTGCTGGAATGGCTCGCCCTACCAGCCGATCCCGGTGGACCAGAACGTCACCGACCGGGTGGCGCTGCAGGTCCTCGAGGAGCAGAAGGAGTACCCGGGGGTGACCGCCCAGGTCCAGCCGGTCGTCGACTACCCGGAGCCGGACGGGGCCAACCCGGCGCAGGTCCTGGGCTACCTGCAGCCGATCACCGAGCAGGAACTCAAGAGCAGGCACCTGTCGGTGACCGGATTCTCCGGCGTCGACGAGGTCGGCCAGGCGGGCCTTGAGGCGGAGTACGACAGCGCGCTGCGCGGCACGCCGGGCAACCAGGTGGTGTACGTCAACGCGGCGGGCGACGTCACCGGCCAGGCAAGCGAGACCCAGCCGACCAACGGCGACGACCTGGTGACCAGCCTGAACTCCCAGCTCCAGGCCGACGTGCAGCAGGTGCTCGCCGCCGCGGTGGCCAAGTCGCGGTCGGAGGGCAACGACACCAACCAGGGCGCCGCGATCGTGATGACGACGACCGGCCGGGTGGTCGCGATGGCCAGCTATCCGGACTACAACCCGAGCGTGTGGACCGGCGGCATCTCGCAGCAGGAGTACGACGCCCTGATCAGCCCGTCCGACGGCGAGCCGATCTACAACTGGGCCACCCAGGGCCAGTACGCGCCCGGCTCGACCTTCAAGATCACCTCGACGGCCGCCGCGGTAGCGGACGGCTACTCGCTGGACGGCCTGTACGACTGCCCCGCCACGGTGACCATCGACGGCCAGACGTTCGCCAACGACGGCGAGCCGAACCTCGGCGACATGACCTTCGCCGAGGCGCTCATCCAGTCCTGCGACACCGTGTACTACAACCTCGCCTACGACATGTACCAGTCCGACGACCCGGGCGCCAACGACGTGACCTCGGCCAAGGCCCCGGTGCAGAAGATGCAGCAGATGGAGCTCGACTGGGGCTTCGGCCAGTCCACCGGCGTCGACCTGCCGGCCGAGTCGCTGGGCAGCGTGCCGACCAGGGAATGGCTGTACTACCTGTACCAGGACAACGCGCACACCGGCCAGGACTGGTGCAAGAACGGCAAGGAGTACGGCACGTACGTGCAGCAGATCGAGTGGCAGGACTGCCGGGACGGCAACGTCTGGGAACCGGGCCAGGCGGCCATCGCCGCGATCGGCCAGGGCTACGTGTCGGTCACGCCGCTCCAGCTTGCCGACGCGTACGTGGCGCTGGCCAACGGCGGCACGCTGTACAGCCCGCGGATCGGCGAGGCGCTGGTCGCGCCCGACGGCAAGGTGGTCCAGAAGATCAACCCGCCGGTCATCCGCCACCTGCCGGTGGCGAAAAGCACGCTGGCCTACATCCGTGACGCGCTGGCCGGGGTGGTGACGGAGGGCACCGCGGCGAGCGCCTTCGGCGGCTTCCCGCTGAACCAGGTCTGCGTGGCGGGCAAGACCGGCACCGCCCAGCTGTTCGGCAAGAACGCCACCTCGGTGTTCGCGTCCTTCGCCCCCTGTAACGACCCGAAGTACGTGGTTCTCGTCATGGTGCCCGACTCCGGCTACGGCGCGGACGTGGCGGCGCCGGCCGTGCGCACGATCTGGGACGATATCTATGGCCTCGAGGGGCACAAGGCCGCGCTGCCCGGCGGCCAGGTGCCCTCCGCGCTGCCGCAGGTCACCTCGACCGGGATCCAGGCCCCGGCCGGCTACGCCAACACGGGCAACGGCGCAGGCAAGAGCGCCAAAAAGGGCAACGGCAAGGGCGGGAAGTCGTAATGCTGGGACGATCGCCGGTCAGCTACACCACGCGCGGCTACCCCGCGCCGCGCGGCGGCCTGTTCCCTGCCCGCCCGAGGTCCCTGCTGGCCCGGGCGTTCGCGCGCAATTCCGTGCTCAGGCAGATGGACTGGGTGCTGGTCCTCGTGGTCCTCGGGCTGAGCGCGATCGGCACCCTGCTGGTCTGGTCGGCCACCCAGCCCTCGCTGATCGCGGCCGGCCAGGACCCGCGCACCTACCTGAAGAAGCAGCTGCTGATCGTGGTGATCGGGCTGGTGATGATGTTCGCGGTGACGCTGGCCGACAGCAGGCAGCTGCGGATGTGGTGGCCGCTTGTCTACGGCCTGACCGTGCTCGCCCTGCTCGCCGTGCTCACCCCGGCGGGCTCGGACATCAACGGCGCCCGCGCCTGGTTCGACCTGCCTGGCGGGTTCCAGATCGAGCCGTCGGAGTTCGCCAAGATCGCGCTGATCCTGGGCAGCGCGGCGATCTTCAGCCAGGCCCGGGGTGGCCAGCCCGGCATCCTGTCCCTGCTCAAGGTGCTGGCCTGCGCCGCGCCGCTGATGGTCCTCGTGGTGATCGAGCCCGCCCTGGGCGTGGCGCTGGTGCTCGTCGCGGTGGCCGTCACCATGGTCGTGCTGTCCGGCCTGAAGCTGCGCGTCATCGGGGCGCTCGCCGGGATCGTCGCCGTCGTCGTGCTGGCAGCCGGCGGCCTGCACCTGCTGAAGTCCTACCAGCTGACCAGGTTCACCTCGTTCCTGCACCCGTCCGCCGACCTGAACGGGGCCGGCTACAACGCGCAGCAGGCCAAGATCGCGGTCGGCTCCGGCGGCATGTTCGGCCAGGGCCTGTTCCACGGCCAGCTGGTCGCGGGCAACTTCGTCCCGGCGCAGCAGACGGACTTCATCTTCACGGTGGCCGGGGAGGAGCTCGGCTTCGTCGGCTCGATCGCGATCGTGGTCCTGCTCGGCATCGTGATCGCGCGGGCGCTCCGCATCGCCGCCACCGCCGACGACCAGTTCGGCATGCTCGTCGCCTCCGGCATCGCGATCTGGTTCGCGTTCCAGTCCTTCGTCAACATCGGCATGACGATCGGCATCATGCCGATCACCGGCCTCCCGCTCCCGTTCGTCTCCTACGGCGGCTCCGCCGTCTTCGCCGACATGATCGCGATCGGCATCCTGCAGTCCGTGCACCGCCGCCATCCCGTCTTCGAGTGACACCCGCCCGTCCGCCATCAGGTCCGCGTCCGTGGCACCACGGCCCGTTCAGATAATCTGTTTTAATGCCCGTACATTCGCTGTACCCGATGCTGGAGCCCTTGCTGCCGCGGGTGCGCAAGCCGGTCCAGTACGTGGGCGGCGAGGTCGGCTCGGTGGTCAAGGACTGGGACGATGCCGACGTCCGCTGGGCTCTGATGTACCCCGACGCCTACGAGGTCGGGCTGCCCAACCAGGGCATCCAGATCCTCTACGAGGTGCTGAACGAGCAGCCCGGTGTCCTCGCCGAGCGCGCCTACGCCGTGTGGCCCGACCTCGAGGCCCTCATGCGCGAGGCCGGCGTGCCGCACTTCACCGTCGACGCGCACCGGCCGGTCCGCGCCTTCGACGTGCTCGGCGTCAGCTTCGCCACCGAACTGACCTACACGAACCTGCTGACCGTACTGGACCTGTCCGGCATTCCCCTTTTTTCTTCAGAACGAACCGTGGCTCACCCCCTGGTCATCGCCGGCGGGCACGCGGCGTTCAACCCCGAGCCGGTCGCCGACTTCCTCGACGTCGTGGTCCTCGGCGACGGCGAACAGGCGGTGCTCGCGGTCACCGACCTGATTCGCGAGTGGAAGCGGGCCGGTCAGCCCGGCGGGCGGGACGGGCTGCTGCTGAAGCTGGCCAAAATCGCGTATGTTCCCCGTTTCTACGACGTATCTTACCACCCGGACGGCAGGATTTCAAACGTAGTACCGAATCGCAGGGGCGTTCCGCCGACGGTGTCGAAACACACGGTCATGGACCTGGACGCGTGGCCGTACCCGCGCGCCCCGATCGTGCCGGTCGCGGAGACCGTGCACGAGCGGTACAGCGTGGAGATCTTCCGCGGCTGCACCCGCGGCTGCCGGTTCTGCCAGGCAGGGATGATCACCAGGCCGGTACGCGAACGCTCGATCACCACGATCGGGTCGATGGTGGCAGGCGGCGTGGCGGCCAGCGGGTTCGACGAGGTCGGCCTGCTCTCGCTGTCCAGCGCCGACCACAGCGAGATCAACGAGGTAGCCGTCGACCTGGCCGACCGTTACGAGGGCAGCAACGTCGGCCTGTCGCTGCCCTCCACCCGGGTGGACGCGTTCAACGTGACGCTCGCCAACGAACTGTCCCGCAACGGCCGCAGGTCCGGGCTGACGTTCGCGCCCGAGGGCGGGTCGGAGCGGATGCGCAAGGTGATCAACAAGATGGTCACGGAAGACGACCTGATCCGCACCGTGAGCACCGCCTACGCGAGCGGCTGGCGCCAGGTGAAGCTGTACTTCATGTGCGGGCTGCCGACGGAGACCGACGCCGACGTGCTGGCCATCGCCTCGCTCGCGCGGCGCGTCATCGCCGCGGGCCGGGAGGCGAGCGGGCGCCGCGACATCAGGTGCACGGTGTCGATCGGCGGCTTCGTGCCCAAGCCGCACACCCCGTTCCAGTGGGCGGCGCAGTGCGAGCC
>JASHTQ010000295.1 GCA_030040475.1 Streptosporangiaceae bacterium | reverse complement strand
TTGACCCGCACCACGGTGCGGTTGACGCCGCGGTGCATCCCGGGCTGGATGACGATGCTGTTCAGCCAGCCCAGTTCGTCGACCAGGCGCACGGTCGTGCGAGCGGGAGTGCTCAACCCGGTCGGGCGGTAGGGCGTGGCCAGGAACGCGGTGCGCAGGGCCTCGACCGCCTGGTCCGCCTGCGCCGCCGCGTGATCGCGCTCCTGCGCGAACTGTGCGTCCATCCCGCTGAGCAGGTACGCGATCCCGGCTCGCAGCCGGGTGGCCAGCGCCCGGCAGGCGGCGTCCGCGGCACCGCGCAGCCGGTCGCGCACGGGCGCGGGCCACAACAGGGCCACCGCCACCAGCCCTACGCCGCCGGCCATCCCCCAGTCGGCCAGCCGGTCGGGCACCGCCGACGCCGGAGCGGCCAGCGACACCGGCAAGATGAACGCCAGCAGCAGCGCCGTGGTCGCCCCGGCCAGCACCGAACTGATCACGCCGGCAAAGATCACGACGAACCCCGCCACCGCCATCGCGATGGCCGCGAGCCACGCGGTCCCCGAGGCAAGCGTGGCAAGGCAGACGAACGCCCCGCCGGTCACCGCGAGCGCCGCCTGCGCCTGCAGCCGTTCGGCCATCGGGCCGCCGAAGTCCACTAGGAGCAGCATCGCGAAGGACCCGAACGCCGCGAACGTAGCCAGCTGCGGGTTGCCGATGACCTTGTCGCCGAGGGCGAACATGGCCGGCATGGCGATCGCTGTCCGGGTGGCACGGCGCAGTGCGGCCAAGTCGCGATCGCGCCGGCCGAGCCACCTCAGGGGGTGCAAGTGCGCCAGCCTCATGTCCGGCATGTACCAGGGCCCACCCTCCGCATCCAGGCATCACTATCCTTGGCCACCAGCATGCCCATGGCAACAGCGGGAGGGTGATGGTCGTCAACGGCTCGGATACCCGCGGTCGCATCCGCCACGCGTTCGCTGGGCTGCGCGTGGCCTTCGGGCTGCTGGCGGGCGCCGTCGCGGGGGTGGTCGCCGCGCTGTTCATGGTCCCGTCCGCGTCGATCCTGGTCGGCTGGGACGTCGCCGTCGCGGTGTACCTGGCCTGGACCTGGAGCGCGGTGTGGGGGATGGACTCCGGCCTGACCGCCGAGCGGGCGAAACGGGAGGACCCCAGCATCCCCGTCGCGGACTTGCTGCTGATCGGGGCGGGCGTGGCCGCGTTGGCCGCGGTGGCCTTCGCGCTGGTCAAGGCGAGCCAGACGGCCGGCGGCACGAAGGCGTTCCTGATCACGCTCGGGCTTCTCAGCGTCGTGCTGTCGTGGACGCTTGTGCACACGGTCTACGCGCTGCGGTATGCCCGCGCCTATTACTCCGAGCCGGAGGGCGGCATCGATTTCAACGAGGACGAACCGCCGAACTACATCGACTTCGCCTACTTCGCCTTCACCGTCGGGATGACCTTCCAGGTGTCCGACACCAACATCACCCTGAAGGCGGTGCGCCGGCTAACCCTCAGGCACGCCCTGCTCTCGTACCTGTTCGGCGCGGTGCTGCTTGGCCTGGTGATCAACGTGGTCTCTGCCTTGCTCAAGTAGCCCCTCAGCCGCTAACCCCTCAGCCGCGGGGCGGCCCGCGGTTGCGTTGCTCGCCACGGCGCGCAGCACGGTCTTGACCTCGTACGGCGTGAGCTGCGGGTGCTTGCTCAGCAGCCGGGCCACCAGCCCGGTCACGTGCGGCGCCGCGAAGGAATTCCCCGTCGTGACGACGGTGGAACCATACAGCCAGGGCACCCGCACATCGATGCCGGGCGCCCCGAAGTCGGTCGGCGGCACGGGGTTGGCGTCGATCGCGAACGGATCCTGCCCGTCATGCGCGGCGACCGAGATGACGGAGGAGAACTGAGACGGGAAGGTCGGGGCGGGAACGTTGTTGGTCGCGCACACCAAGACCACGCCGGCGAACGCCGCCTCGTCGGCGATCTGGTGGAACAGCCCGAAGTAGTCCTCGCGCCCGGTGCTCAGCGACAAGTTGACAACCCGCGCGCCCTCCCGGATCGCCCAGCGGAGACCCGCCGCGAAAACCAGGCCCTTGCCCGTCAGCCGGCTGCCGAGCACGCGCACCGACCACAGGGCCGCGTCAGGGGCGGCGTGCCGGATGATCCCGGCGCACGCGGTGCCATGACCGAACAGGTCGTCGTGCGGCCCCTCGGTACCGACGACTTCTTCGATCTCGGAGTCCCACTGCAGGGCGATCGCCCGGTCGACGCCGCCGACCTGCGGGTGGGCGGCGTCGATTCCGCTGTCGACCACGGCCACGACGATTCCGGCGCCGGTGGCCCCCGCCCACGCCCAGTCCTTGTCGATCGCCAGGTCGATCCGGGGCACCGGCCGCAGCTTGCCCGGGGCGAAGGCGTCGCTCCAGGCCGGCCTTAGCGGGACCGTGACGACCGCCTTGCCGCGTAGTCGCCGACATCCCGCAGGACCGCCAGAGCGAGCCGGCGCTCCGCCGCGCCGCGGCGGGCGAGGGCGGAGAACGACGCGGCAAGCGCCACCAGGTCGGCGTCGGCGGGCGGCAGCCTGTCGGCGGCCTGGCGCAGCGCATCGGTGAGGTCATCGCCGCCCGCGGCCGCGGCCAGCGCGGTCAGCAGTACCCGCCCCAGCGCGCTGAACGCCTCCACGCTGGCCAGTGCCAGCGCGGCCTGATCGGCGAACAGCGACAGGAGGGCCATGTCCTGCTCGGCGCCTGGCCTGCGCACGTCACGGTCGAGCAGGCTGATGACGCCGAGCATCCGGTGGCCTGCCTGGACCGGCACCGCGAGGATGGCCTGCGGCACGTATCCGGTCTGCTCGGCGACCTGCCGGGAGAATCGCGGGTCGCTGCCCACGTTGCTGATGGCGATCGGCTGGCCGGACTGCACGACCCAGCCCGCGATGCCCTGGCTGGCCGGGATCCGCATCCCGGTGACGTCCTTCGCACCCTCGCCCGCGGCCACCGTGTACAGCAGTTCGGAGTCATCGTCGGTCAGCAGGGCCAGCGAGCATGCCGCCGCGCCGAACAGCCGCCGCGCCGTCTCGGTGAGCGACCTCAGCAGCTCCTCGGTCCCGGCCGGCCGCACCGCGGGCCCGAGCGAGCTGGCCAGCTCGCCGATTTCGGCTAGCAGTTCATCTGGGCTCATGGAATCCAGCCCCGCAGGAACCGGCCGCTTCTGGAAGAGACAGGCTGCCCTCCCCGTATCACCCGCCGCTGTGCACACGCCCAGCGCATTATCGCAGTCAATCCGGTCCAATCGGAACGTCAACGTGAGCGTCCAAAGTAACGTGCGGTTGCGGCGCGCCGCGGGTCCTGGATGTGATCCGGTGCCCGGCCACGGCGATCCGGCCGCGCCCGCCGACCCTGCAGCCCCCGCAGCCTCTGCGGTCACTCGGTCACCAGGCCCGGCCGCAACGATGTAAGCCTGTAGCGGTGATAACCGCCACGATGTAAGGGTGTCGCGGTCGGGTCCGTCACCAGGTCCGGCCGGGCCGCGGTCAACTGCGCCGCTGCGCCTGCTCGTCCGTG
Source organism: Streptosporangiaceae bacterium (assembly GCA_030040475.1). The sequence goes on along the minus strand of JASHTQ010000295.1, from coordinate 13,822 downwards.
CCTTCCTCGCCCTGCCGCCAGTTCCTGGCGAGGGCGACCAGGCCGCGGACGACGTCGGGCGGCAGCCCCGGCGTGCTCGCGATGTGCCACAGCGTCGGGTCCTCGTACTCGGCAGTCCCGAGGTCTGGCGACCCCACCTTGGGTTCCCCGCCGGCCAGTACCCGCCGGCACGAGCCCGGCGCCCAGCCGAGCCGGTTCTCGACCATCCCCAGGGTGCTGGGGGAAACATGCTGGCCGTTCTCGAGCTTTCCCAGCGTCCGCTCGGTCACCCCGGTCGCCTCGGCCAGGGCCCGCCTGTCTCGCATGCCGAGCTCAACCCGGCGTGCGACGACGTAATCGGCGAGCCGCCGCCAGTCTTCACCGGCCATGTGACCGTCCTTCCCGTGAGCCGATGCTAGTCCCGCCACCGGCCACATGACCATCCCTGTCCGAAGAAGATAGAAGATTCTAGCCCCTCTACCGGCGGTTAACGGCGCAGGTCTGCGCCTCTCTTCCCGGTTCACCGTGTTGATGCCCTTTACTTCCTACTCATGCTGCTCTAAGGTGCCTAATACGTGAGAAAGTTTCTTGTTTCTTCCTAGACGTACCAGCTGCAGGCCGGTGGCGTCCTCGCGCAAGGTAGGAGGGGAGCGCGAGGCGCACCGGCCAGGCAGCGGGCGTCCGCCGGGTTCGGCCGGAGCCGGCGCCGGAGCTAGCTCAGCGGGCTCGGCGCGCCGTAGGTGACCCTCAGCACGACCTGGCCGCTGGGCAGCCTGACCTGCTGCACCCATCCGGGGCTGTATTGAGCCGTCTGCGCGCCGATGAAGGCTTCCATCCAGGCAAGGTATGCAGTACGCGTCATGTGCGCCGCCCCGTCCGCCGTGGCCAGGTCCACCGACCGCACCAGGCTGCCAGGTCCGCCGCCGGGCGACTGGCCGACGAAGTCCACGACCTGCACGGGGTGGATGGCGGCCAGGGCGGCGAGGAGCAGCGGCAGCAGCGGATCGACAGCTCCGCCGCGAAGTTGCGCCGCGGCGGTAGCCGAGATCTTGATCTGGCTGTTGCCGAGCAGCTCGGCACCGGCGGTCTTCCTGGCGCGCAGCGCCACCTGCTCGACCTTGCGGTACTTCGCGGTGCCGCCGTCGAAGACCAGCTGGATGTCGATCTTGGCGTTCCCCGAGCCGAAGCTCGCGATGGTGACCGGGGCGTAGACGGAGATCAGCCTGCGGCCGAACTGGGCTCGGATGGTGGCCGTGTCCACTACCAGGTCAGAGCCGAGGGGATCTGTCGACATGGGCCCGAGCGTCAACAGGCCAGGGAAGCCCCTGCTGGCCAGGTCCTGGCATACCTGGGGATCGCACGACACGATTGCGGCCCTGTCGACCTGCGCCATGATCCAGTTGATGGCCTGCGCCCTGGCCTCGGTCTCGGCGGCAAGTTCGGAATCGATCGGCGTATGGTTGCCCGTCAGCCGCTCAGACGCCGGGCGGTGGCCGGGAAGATTGACCGCCAGCACGCCGAGGCTGGCAACAAGCAGGGCCGCGGCCAGCAGCACGGGCGCCCGCCGGCGCCGCCAGATGGAACGGCTGCCGTGCCGCGCCGACCGGGACCCGGAGGCCGGCCGCCCGGCGATCAGGCCCGTGCCGTTGCCCTGCGACGCCTCAGGCAGTGCGGCAGGGCCACGTGGTGAGCTGGATGTCTCCTGATCCGTGGCCGGAGCGGAGGCCACCGGCGGCATCGGTCCCACGAGCCGCGCTCCGGCGGCCACAAGCTCGCCGAGGACGCCGCGGGCCGACGGCCTGGCGGCCGGGTCCTTGGCGAGGCAGCGGTAGACCAGCCAGCCCAGCGGTTCGGGAAGCCTGCCCATCTTCGGCTCGGAATGAAGGATGGCGAAGGCCGTGGCGGTCAGCGACTCGCCCTTGAACGGCAGCTCGCCGGTGCCCGCGAACACCATCGTCACGGCCCACGACCACATGTCGGCCGCCGCGGTCACCCGGGTCCCGGCCAGTTGCTCGGGCGCCATGAACGCCGGAGTTCCCACGGTGGCCTGCCCGGAAAGGCCCGTGGTGGTCATCCCGGGAACGACAGCCAGCCCGAAGTCGATCACCACCGGCCCGTCGGGACCGAGCAGGACGTTGCCGGGCTTGAAGTCGCGATGCACCATCCCGGCGGCGTGCACCGCGCCCAGCGCGGTCAGCGTCGCGACCGCGATGCGCTCGAGTGCGGCGCCGCCGCGGGACCCGTCCTGCTCGACGACCTCCACCAGCGATGGCCCGTTGACGTACTCGCTGACGATGAACGGCCGCCGTTCGAAGATCCCCGCATCGAGGACCTGCGCGGTGCAGAAACGGGCGACCCGCTGCGCGGCGGCGACCTCCTTCAGGAAGCGGCTGCGAACCTGCGGGTCCGTGGTCGGCGGCAGAAGCTTGACAGCCGCCGGGTCTCCGGTAGGGCCCTCCGCCAGGTACACCACGCCCTGACCGCCTTCCCCGAGGCGGCCGAGCAGCCGGTACGCGCCCACTTCGCGCGGATCCGTGTCGCGCAGGGCAAGCATTTCCGGCATGGTGGACCAAGCGGATGTCACTCGGCCATTTTGCCTCCGGCGGTTACTCGTGCGCCACAATAGGCGATTTCCCTTTGAAACGCGCTTCGACCGGGCATGCTGTTGATAGACGCCCGGCCATGCGTGCCCCCGGCGGGCAGGCAGCGAGCCGGCCAGGTGTGGGGTCCCGGCAGCACCGTCTCCCCCCCACGGTGCCCGGGGCCCCGCTCTGTCACCTGATCCGGGTGAAGAACCGGAGCGGATCGCGGGTTATGGTGCGAATCCGGGGTGTGGGCCGGTGCGGTGGCACGTCGACCGAGGCGAAACCCAGGCCGTCGCCGACTGCTTCCTCGCCGCAGCCTTGGCCGTTACCCGCGCTGGAGCTGCACCCCCGACCGCGACAACCCGCGCGTCGTGTGGCACTGTGCGCGCGAGGCCGTCAAGAAGCGCCAGGCCTAGCAACCACGACCACGATCGGCTGCCGCATTGACACGAAGGAGAGCCGTTGAGCCAGAGCAGTGCCCCACCTGGAGCCGCCCGCGGCGACGCCGTCACCGTCGAGCGACGCGGTCATGTGCTCCTGATGGGGCTCAACCGGCCCGAGAAGCGCAACGCGTTCAACCTGGCGATGATCGACCAGCTCGCCGCGGCGTACTACGAGCTCGAAAACGACGACGACATCCGCTGCGGGGTGCTCTTCGGTCACGGCGGCCACTTCACCGGCGGGCTCGACCTGGCCGAGGTGGGACCGCTTGTCCGGGACGGGCGCCTCGACGAGGCGTTCCGCGGTGCCGGGCGGCGCGACCCGTGGCGCAAGGACAACGTCTGGACGAAACCGCTCGTCGCGGCGGTCCAGGGCTGGGTGATGACGCTGGCGATCGAGCTGCTGCTCGCGGCCGACATCCGGATAGCCGCCGCCGACGCCCGCTTCGCGCAGCTCGAGGTCAGGCGCGGGATCTACCCGTTCGGCGGAGCGACGATCCGGCTGCCGCGCGACAGCGGCTGGGGAAATGCGATGCGGTGGCTGCTGACCGGGGAGGAGTTCGGCGCCGCCGAGGCGCACCGGATCGGACTGGTCCAGGAGGTCGTCGAACCCGGCCGCCAGCTCGACCGGGCGATCGAGCTCGCCGAGATGATCGCCGAGAAGTCGGCGCCGCTCGGCGTGCAGACGATCCTGGCGTCGGCGCACCGCGCGCGGATCGAGGGGGAGGCCGCGGCGTTCGCGCGCCTAGACTCCGACATGGCCGCCCTGTTCGATACCGCGGACGGCCGCGAGGGCCTGATGTCGTTCGTCGAGCGGCGCGAGGCAAGGTTCACCGGCCGATGAGCAGGAGCCGACATGACCACCGTGCTTGACCGTTTCCGCCTCGACGGCAAGGTCGCGATCGTGACCGGGGCCTCCTCGGGCCTCGGCGTCGCGTTCGCTAGGGCGCTTGCCGAGGCGGGGGCAGACCTCGTGCTCGCGGCGCGCCGGGTGCAGCGCCTCGAGGCGACGCGCGCGATCGTCGAGCAGGCCGGCCGGCGCGCGATCACGGTCGCCGCCGACGTGGCGCTGCCGGAGAACGCCGCGGCCGTCGTCGAGGCGGCGGTCAGGGAGTTCGGGCAGGTCGACATCCTGGTCAACAACGCGGGGAAGGGGACGGCCGTCCCTGCCTCGCGCGAGACGCCCGCGCAGTTCCGCGAGGTCATCGACATCAACCTGAACGGCTGCTACTGGATGGCTCAGGCCTGCGGCCGCGTCATGCAGCCCGGCAGCGCGATCATCAACATCACCAGCGTCGCCGCGCTCGCCAGCGGCGGGCTCCCGCAGGCGGCCTACTCCGCCAGCAAGGCCGGCCTGATCGGGCTGACGCGCGACCTCGCCGTGCAGTGGACCGGGCGCAAGGGCATTCGCGTCACCGCCGTCGCGCCCGGCTACTTCCCGTCGGAGATGACCGACCAGTTTCCCGACGGGTACGTCGACAGCCAGCTGCCGCGCGTGCCCGCCGGCCGGCCAGGCGATCCGGACGAGCTCGCGGCCGCCGTCGTCTTCCTCGCCAGCCCCGCTGCCGGCTACATCACGGGAACCACCCTGGTAGTAGACGGCGGCCTGACCGCCTTCTGACAGGTAGTCGGTGTGGCACCGCATACCGTTCCCGGTACTGAATGCCGCACCCACTACCTGCACGGTCGCACCCACTACCTGCACGGTCGCGGCCGGCACGGGCACGGTCGCGGCCGGGACCGGCACCGGGGATGCGGGAGACGGTCAGCGCGCCGCGGACAGCAGGTCACGCCGGTGCTGCTGACACCAGCGGCGGGCCCGGGTGGCCGAGGCGGCCACCATGCGCCAGTGGTCGGCGAACGCCTGGTGGCCGACGGCGGCGGCCTCGGTGACGATGGCGTAGGTCCAGTCGTGGTTGGCCACGATGGCCTCGGCCACGTCGCGCCGCTCCGCCCGGGACAGCTCGCCGGCGTGCAGGAGGATCCGGAACCTTTCCAGGACCCGGCCTCGCCGGCTGTCGGTGACGTCCCGGTCGTCGAGCAGCGGCGCCCAGTAGCGCGCGGCCGCGGCGAAGTCCCAGATCGCGCTGCCGGGCCCGGCCCAGTCGAAGTCGATGAGCGCGACGGCCCGGCCGCCGCGGAAGACCATGTTGGCCGGGTGGGCATCGTTGTGGCTGACCAGGCCGGTACGGAACCGGGCCGGGATCGGCCGCGGCCACCGGTACCCGGCGGGGTCGAAGGAGGCCACGGCGACGTGGTAGCGGCGCAGCAGGTCGGCCACGCTGACCAGCGCGGCGTCGGTGAGCGTGTCCTCGGCCAGCGGCGGGACGGCGGCCTGCCCGTCGATGTAGGTCAGGGTCTCGGTGGCGGACCCGGCCGCCAGGACCCGGGGGGAGCCGTCGAAGCCGGCCTTCGACAGGTGGGCAAGAAGGGCGTGGGTGGCGGGCCAGCAGGGCGCGATCGGCCTGCGCACGGTATCGCCGGCCCGGACGATCAGGCCGCGGTTGGCGGTGCCGCCGGGCAGCGGCCGGGGGCTAACGCTGGTGGGGTGCGGAGGGGTGAGCACTGAGCAGGGCTCGGGCGAGACTAGAGTGCGTGACCAGGCCATGGACAAGCCCTCCTCGAAGCGAGGCATGTACTGCGGAGTTCTTTGCGACGTCGAAGGCGACGGCGAGGACGAACGGGATCCGCTCCAGGGCCGAGCCGGGCGTCACGATCATCCGGGTGTCCAGCGGCGTCGCCAAGGGCCTGCCGTCCTCGCCGAGGAACACCCCGGCCATCTCCGCGCATACTCCCAGCGCGGCCAGGGCATCGCGCTCGGCCGGGGAGAGCGCGTCGTAGATGGTCGACAGGCCGGGAGCCCAGCCGCCGAGGGCGACGATGGCTATCGTGACGGACGGCACGAGGGCGAAGGCCTCGGCGATGTCGCCCTGGCGGCGGATCGCGGCGGCCGTCTCCGCGTCGTCGACGATCATCGGCGCGTAGAAGACGTGCGCGGGGCCGCCGCCGATCCTGGCCACGCTGCGGACCAGGTCGAGCAGGTCCCGGCCGTCGGGTGGCGGGACGGCCCCGGTCAGCTGGACGATCGGGCACGGGGGGATCTGGGTCAGCGCGGCCGCAAGCTCGCTGAGCGTGCGCGACCATGACATGCCAAGGACGTCGCCGGAAGTGATGAGGTCCATCAGGACCTGGCCGGTGGCCTCGCCGAGGCGCCGCCGCAGCAGGGCCTGCTCGTCGTCGGGGAAGTTGAACACGAAGGCGGACCTGAGCCCGAAGGCCGCGCACAACTCCGCCGACAGACCCGCGTCCAGGCTGCCGCCGGGAAGGCCGATCTCGATTCGCACCATCCCCGCGTCCCGGGCCGAGTCGAGCAGCCTGGCGACCCGGAACCTGCTGATGCCGAGTCGGTCGGCGATGTCGATCTTGGAGGCACCCTCCAGGTAGTACTGCCGCGCCACCCGTGCGGCCAGGACCACCTCGGACGGTCGATCAGCCGACAAGCCGGCCATGCCCCCTCCACTTCAACCGGGGTTGGCTGCTCATTTGAGCGCCCAGATCTCATATTTGCAGCTTTTCTTGACTTTGCCTAGCGACGGGATCACTGTGTGGTCATAGCTCAGGTGAGCGAGTCATCGCTCAAATGAGCACATGCAGCGTCGCCATCCCAGGCGGAGGTTCATTCATGAGTTCTTCCTTGTTTAGGCTCCGCTCGTCCGGGGCTGTGGGCTGCGCGGTCGCCCTGGTGGCGCTTGCCGCCTGTTCCAGCAGCGGCTCGAGCGGCAGCGCAGGCTCCGGCACCAGCAGCAATTCCGGCACGGTCACCGTGGCCGTGGTGTCCAACCCGCTGATCACCGGGCAGATGATCCCGCTGACGCAGTCGGTGTTCGAGAAGGAAAACCCCGGCATCAAGGTCAAGTTCGCCACCTACACCGAGGGTGACCTGCGGGCCGCGATCGAGAAGGACGTGTCCACGCATTCCAACGCGTTCAACGTCATCATGATCGGCCCGTACGAGACGCCGCTGTTCGCCAAGGACGGCTGGCTCGACAACCTGTCCACCCAGTTCATCGCGTCCGACCCCGGCTACGACGCCTCCGACATCCTGCCGTCGATCTCCAAGGCGCTGTCCTACAACGGTGACCTCTACTCGGTGCCGTTCTACGGCGAGTCCTCGATGCTGTATTACCGCACGGACCTGTTCAAGGCGGCCGGGCTGACCATGCCGGCCCACCCGACCTGGGCTCAGGTCGCCGCCCTCGCGGCCAAGCTGAACCAGCCGGGCAAGGTGTCCGGGATCTGCCTGCGCGGCCTGGCCGGCTGGGGCGACAACATGGCCTCGCTTGACACGGTGGTCAACACCTTCGGCGGCGAGTGGTTCAACACGAGCTGGCAGCCGCAGCTGACCTCGCCCGCGTTCGAGGCCGCCACCAACTTCTACGTCAACCTGGTCCGCAAGGACGGCGAGCCCGGCGCGTCGGCGGACAGCTTCAACCAGCTGCTGACCCTGTACGGGCAGGGCAAGTGCGCGATGTGGTACGACTCGACCGTCGCGGCCACCTCGATCGCCACCACCTACCCGTCGGTCTTCGCCAACACCGGGTACGCGTTCGCGCCGGTCGACAAGACCACATCCTCGGGCTGGCTGTGGAGCTGGGCGCTCGGCATCCCGCAGGGCGTGGCCAACCAGGGCGCCGCGTGGAAGTTCGTGTCCTGGGCAACCTCCAAGCAGTACGACTCGCTGGTGGCCTCGAAGTACGGCTGGGCCGCGGTCCCGCCGGGCACCAGGACCTCGCTGTACAGCAACCCGTCCTACCTGTCGGCGGCCAAGGCGTTCGCGCCGATCACGATCGCCTCCATCGACGGGACGGACCCGGACCACCCGACGGTGAACCCGGTGCCGTACATCGGCATCCAGTACGTCGACATCCCGCAGTTCGAGAGCCTGGGGCTGCTGGTCGGCCAGCAGATCGCCGGGGCCATCGCGGGCACCGAGTCGGTGAGCCAGGCGCTGAGTACCAGCCAGTCCGACGCCTCGCAGTACACGCCGGCGGAGCTGTCGGCAGGTTAGCGGCGGCGTCCAGGTGAGCCGGGCCCGGCACGGGGCCGAGGCGGGAGCGGGTCCGGCTCATCTGGCCCAGGTAACCCAGCGGCACGTCGTGAGGAGGACTTGCCAGTGGCCGTAACCGACGCGAGCGCGGTGGCCGCGCCGCAGGCGCGGGTCAGGCCGCGCGGACCCAGCCGGCGGGAGGGCTGGCAGCGCCGCCTGCCCCTGCTGCCCGCGCTGATCTACACGATCGTGGTGACCCAGATCCCGTTCCTCGTGACGCTCTGGTACAGCTTCCAGAACTACTTCTTCGACATCCCCGGCGGCGCGCACTGGACCGGGCTGAGCAACTACAGGCAGGTCTTCACCAACTCGGCGTTCCGCGGCGCGCTGGTCCGCTCGGTCGTCATGACGGCCAGCGCGGTGATCGTGGCCATGGTCCTCGGCGTGTTCTTCGCGCTACTGCTTGACCGCAAGTTCCTCGGCCGGAGCATAGTCAGGACGCTGATCATCACCCCGTTCCTGATCATGCCCGCGGCGGCCGCGCTGGTGTGGGCCGGCCCGATGCTGGACCCGAACTTCGGCCTGCTGAACTACCTGCTGCAGCCGTTCGGCGTGCACCACGTGGCCTGGCTGTCCACCCACGCGCTCGGCTCGGTGATCGTGGTCATGATCTGGCAGTGGACGCCGTTCATGACCTTGATCGCGCTGGCCGGGCTGCAGAGCCAGCCGTCGGACACGCTGGAGGCGGCCAAGGTCGACGGGGCCGGGGCGCTGGCCACGTTCCGCGAGCTGACCCTCCCGCACCTTCGGCCCTACATCGAGCTCGGCATCCTGCTCGGCTCGATCTACCTGGTCAACGTGTTCGACGCGGTGCGGCTGATGACCAACGGCGGCCCGGGTACCGCCACCACCAACCTGCCCTTCTACCTGTACGAACAGGTCAACAACGCCTTCGACGTGGGCGGTGCGGCCGCGGCCGGGGTGGTCACCGTCATCTTGACCATCATCGTCGCCACCTTCGCGCTGCGCCTGTTCGCCCGGGTCTTCCAGTTCGAGGAGGCAAATTGACGGCAGTACCTGCGGGCCAGGCCGTCCGGCCGGGACGGCAGAGATTCCGCGAGATGTCGGGGACGATCGGCTGGGGCGTGGTCGCCTGGGTGGTGGGGATCGCGTTCTTCCTGCCCGTGCTGTGGATGGTGCTCACCGCGTTCAAGCCGGAGTCCGCCGCCGAGACCTGGCCGCCGAAGTTCACCTTCACCCCGACGCTGGCCGAGTTCCGGCTGGTCTTCTCCGGCTGGGGCCCGTACGTGACCCACTCGGCGATCGCCACCGTGGGCTCCACGGTCCTGGTGCTCTTGCTCGGCGTGCCCGCCGCGTACGCGCTGTCCGTGCACCCGGTCAAGCGGTGGCGGGACGGGCTGTTCTTCTTCATCTCGACCAAGATGCTGCCGATCGTGGCCGCGATCGGCCCGCTGTACGTCATCGCGCTGAAGGCGCACCTGCTGGACAGCATCTGGCTGCTGATCATCCTGTACACCGCGATGAACCTGCCGCTGGCCATCTGGATGATCCGCTCGTTCATGCTCGAGGTGCCCGGCGAGATGCTCGAGGCCGCCGAGCTCGACGGTGCCGGGCGGACCAGGGAGATGACCGAGGTGATCTTGCCCGTCATCTCCCCCGGCCTGGTGTCCACCGCGCTGATCTGCGTGATCTTCGCCTGGAACGAGCTGTTCCTGGCGCTCAACCTGACGGTCACGAACGCCGCCACCCTGCCGATGTTCCTGATCAGCTCGGTCCCGCAGGAGGGGCTGTACATCGCGCACCTGTCCGCGGCGGCCACGGTGGCCTCGGTGCCCGTGATCATCGTGGGCTGGATCGCCCAGCGGTCCCTGGTCCGCGGCCTGTCGATGGGAGCCATCAAGTGAGGCAAGACAAACCGGCGAGCGGAGGTGCCCGATGGCTGACGTGAAGTACGTGCAGGCGACCAGGGTGTACGCCAAGGACGCGCCGCCCGCGGTGGACGCGCTGGACCTGGAGGTCAGGGACGGCGAGTTCATGGTCCTCGTCGGCCCGTCCGGATCCGGGAAGACGACCGCGCTGCGGATGCTGGCCGGGCTGGAGCCGCTGGACGGCGGGCGGGTCGAGATCGGCGACAAGGACGTCACCTGGGTGCCGCCCAAGGACCGGGACATCGCGATGGTGTTCCAGAACTACGCCCTGTACCCGAGCAAGACCGTCGCGGAGAACATGGCCTTCGCGCTGAAGATGCAGCACGTCCCGAAGGACGAGCGGGACCGCCGGGTCCGGGAGGCCGCCCGGCTGCTCGACCTGGACGACAAGCTGCTTGACCGCAAGCCCAAGGCGCTGTCCGGCGGGCAGCGGCAGCGGGTGGCGATGGGCCGGGCCATCGTCCGCGAGCCCCGGGTCTTCCTGATGGACGAGCCGCTATCCAACCTGGACGCCAAGCTGCGGGTGCAGACCCGCAGCCAGATCGCCGAGCTGCAGCGCCGCCTGGGCATCACCACCGTCTACGTGACGCACGACCAGGTCGAGGCGATGACGATGGGAAACCGGGTGGCGGTGCTTGCCGGAGGCAAGCTCCAGCAGTGCGACACGCCCCGCCAGCTGTACGACAACCCGGTGAACCAGTTCGTGGCCGGGTTCATCGGCTCGCCCGCGATGAACCTCCGGACGGTCCCGCTGGCCGACGGCGGGGCCAAGATAGCCGGGACCGTCCTGCCGCTGCCGAACGCGATCGCCGCCGCGGCCAGCCGGGCCGACCTGTCCGAGCTCGTGCTCGGCATCAGGCCCGAGCACATGCACCTGGCCGACGGCACCGGCGAACTGGCCGGCGAAGTGGTGCTCGTCGAGGACCTCGGCGCCGACGCGCTGCTGCACGTCCGCCTGGCCGGGGACGGCAACCAGGTGGTGGCGCGCGCGGAGGGACGCACACCGCCGGCCCCCGGACAGCAGGTCACCTTCCACGTCCGGCCGGACGACATCTTCGCGTTCCACCCCGAGACCGGAGCCCGCCTTGCGGGTTAAGCCGCAGCCCCTCAACGCGCGAACGCTGACCTACTGGGGCGACCGGCTGCCGGTGCCGGCTTACGACCGCGACCTCGTCATGCCGGGCATGGTGCACATCGGCGTCGGCGGCTTCCACCGCGCGCACCAGGCGATGTACCACGACCGGCTGCTGAACCTGGGCGCGGAGCTGAACCGGGGCACGGCGCTCGACTGGGGCATCTGCGGCGTCGGGGTGCTGGCCGCCGACCGGCGGATGCAGGAGGTAATGGACGCCCAGGACGGCCTGTACACCCTGGTTCTCAAGCACAACGACGGCACCTGGGAACCGCGGGTCATCGGATCCATCGTGGAGTACCTGTTCGCCCCCGACGAGCCGGAGGCGGTCATCGAGCGGATGGCCGCGCCCACGACCCGGATCGTGTCGCTGACGATCACCGAAGGCGGCTACAACCTCAGCGACGTCACCGGCGAGTTCGACGGGACCAACCCGGACGTGCTCGCCGACCTTGCCCCCGGCGCCGTTCCGCGGACCACGTTCGGCCTGGTCACTGAGGCGCTCAGCCGCCGGCGGCAGCGCGGCCAGCCGCCGTTTACCGTCATGTCCTGCGACAACCTGCAGGGCAACGGGCACCTGGCCAGGAAGGCGTTCACCACGTTCGCCCGGCTGCGGGACCCGGATCTCGGCGACTGGGTAGAGAACCAGACGCGCTTTCCGAACTCGATGGTCGACCGGATCACCCCGGTGACCACCGACGCCGACCGGGCCGAGATCACGGACCGGTTCGGCGTAGCGGACCTGTGGCCGGTCGTCTGCGAGCCCTACACGCAGTGGGTGCTCGAGGACTCCTTCACCACCGGGCGGCCGACGTACGAGCAGGCCGGCGTGCAGGTCGTCGAGCACGTGGAGCCGTACGAGCTGATGAAGCTGCGGCTGCTCAACGGGAGCCACCAGGCCATGGCCTACTTCGGCTACCTGTGCGGCTACCGGCTCGTGCACGAGGCCGCGCAGGATCCCCTGTTCCAGGCGTTCCTGCTCGGCTACATGGACGACGAGGCGACGCCGACGCTGCCGCCGGTGCCCGGGGTGGACCTGGACAGGTACAAGCACACGCTCATCGAGCGATTCTCCAACCCGCAGGTCCGCGACACCATTGCCCGGCTGTGCGCGGAAAGCTCGGACCGGATCCCGAAGTGGCTGCTGCCCGTGGTCCGCGCCCAGCTCGCGGCCGGCGGCGAGATCCGGCGGTCGGCGGCGGTGGTGGCCAGCTGGGCACGCTACGCGGAGGGCATCGACGAGCAGGGCCAGCCGATCGAGGTCGTGGACCGGATGCGGGACGGCCTCATGGTCCTGGCGCGGCGGCAGCGCGAGGACCCCGACGCGTTCATTGCCAACCGGGCCTTGTTCGGCGACCTGGTCGACAACAAGCCCTTCGCCTCTGCCTACCGGTCGGCGCTGGCCCAGTTGCACGGCCGCGGCGCCCGGGCAACGCTGGAGTGGCTGGCGGAGCAGTAGCCGGACCAGGCACCACGGATCGTTCTGCAGAAAAATCTTTATTTTCCAGAACGGACGGTGGTTTGCGGGCAGCTTCCCCGGCTCGGGATGCGGTGGTGTCAGTCGGCTTCGCCGGCGCGCGGGCGGGCGCCGCTCAACGTCGGCGACCGGGCCCGACCTGTCGCCCGGCGGGGAAACGGCCGCCCGGCTGGCGCCTGGACCGGATGCCTTACCACGGCGCTCGGCAAGCTGTCGGCCGGCCTGACCCACGAGCTGAACAACCCGGCAGCCGCCGCGGTCCGGGCGGCGGGTGGGAAGGCACCACCCTGCGGACCCTGGTCCGGCGGCGGCGGGGAACCACGGCCCGTTCGGCTGCGCTAGTAGGCACCGGCACCCCTGATGACCGCGGATCCCGTCTTCCAGATCACCTGCAGGTCCAGGGCGAGCGACCAGTTGTCGACGTAGTGCAGGTCGAGCCGTTCGGCTTCCTCGCGCGAGAGGTCCGACCGGCCGCTGACCTGCCACAGGCCGGTCAGGCCCGGCTTGACCGCGAGCCTGCGCCGCATGTGGCCGCCGTAGCGCGCCACCTCCTCCGGCAGGGCCGGCCTGGGCCCGACCAGGGACATGTCACCGATCAGCACGTTGATGAGCTGCGGCAGCTCGTCAAGCGACCAGCGGCGCAGCCAGGTACCCGGGCGGGTGACCCGCGGGTCCCTGCGCATCTTGAACAACAGCCCGTCCGCCTCGTTGCGGGCGGCAAGCTGGAGTTTGCGCTGTTCGGCATCGGGCACCATGGTGCGGAACTTGAACAGGGTGAAGCCCTTGCCGTCCTTGCCGATCCTGATCTGGCGGAAGAACACCGGGCCGTGATCGGTGAGCTTGATCGAGATCGCGATGACGGCGAACAGGGGCACGAGCACGAGCAGCGCCGAGGCGGCGCAGGCCTTGTCGAACACGCTCTTGACGGCCTGCTTGGCCCCGGCAAGCTCCGGGTGGTCCACGTGCAGCAGCGGCAGCCCGGCTACCGGGCGGATGGTCGTCCGCGGGCCGGCCACGTCGAGCAGGGTCGGCGCGACGAACAGGTCGGTGCTTGTCTTCTCAAGTTCCCATGCCAGCTCGCGCAGGCGGCCGCCGTCCATCTCGGGGCAGGCCAGCACCGCGACCGTGTCCGCGCCGAATCGGCGCACGGCCGCCGCCACGCCGCCCAGGCCGCCGGCCACGGGAACGCCGACCGCGGGAACGCCGTCCGCTG
>JASHTQ010000294.1 GCA_030040475.1 Streptosporangiaceae bacterium | reverse complement strand
GCCCGGACCAGCCCGGCGGCCGCGGCGCCCGCCATCTCGTCCACCAGGTCCTCCCGGCCGCGGACCCGGCTGCGGATCGTCTCGAAGTCCCGCGCGACGGCGGAGTGGCCGCCGGCCAGGCCGGTGCCGACGTGCGCCGCGTGGTGCGCCGACAGTCCAGCGCCGGGCTCGGCCACCAGGTGGTAGACCACCGTGCTGACGCCGAGCGCGTGCCGCACCTCGCCGAACGCGGCCCCGTCCGACTCGTCGATCAGCGCGAGCTCGGGCAGCACCACGTAGTCGAAGAACCGCAGCGTCCAGCGCAGCCCCTCGACCTCGCCCGGCACCTCCACCTCGGGCTCGCGCACCGGGCCGAGCGGGTCCCTGGTGGCGAACAGGTGCAGGTTGCGCGTGGCCACGGCGACGACGGTGAGCGGGCCTGGCGCGAGCAGCGGCAGCCGCCCGCGGATCGCGGGCGGGAACGTCAGGGCCTGCGCCGCGTAGGCGCGGTGGATCTCCGCCACGTACGCCGCGACGGTCGCGCGCATCTGTTCAGGCGTCGACATTCAGACCACGGTGTTCTTCTATGTGGAACGGCAGGGCTTCATCTGGAACAGTAGAAGAGGTACTGTCGAGCCGTCAAGCGCTTAGGAGGCACCGTGGGAATCCTGCGCCTTGCCCACGTCGACGTCCGTACCCCTGATCTAGAGCTGTCCGCCGCCTACTACACCGAGGTGCTCGGGCTGCGCCTTGCCGAACGCGGCGAGGACACCGTCTACCTCAAGTGCTGGGACGAGGAGGACCACCACTCGGTCCGGCTCAGGTACGACCCGCGTACCGGCCTGGACTTGTTCTGCTTCCGCGTCGAGCACCCCGACGACCTTGCCGAGCTGGAAAAGGCGGTCGAGGCGTACGGCTGCCAGGTGCAGCGGGTCAGCCGCGGCGAGGCGGTCGGCCAGGGCGAGTCGATCCGGTTCGGCCTGCCGTCGGGGCAGACGATGGAGCTCGTCTACGAGCTGGACAAGACCGGCGGCCTGCTCGGCAAGCGGAACCCGTCGCCGGTGCCGCCCGCCGACATGCCTGGCATCGCGCCGCCGCGGATCGACCACCTGCTGATCAACGCCGAGGAGGTCGGCGAGGCGGCCGCGTTCTTCCGCGGCGTGCTCGGCTTCCGGATGACCGAGCAGGTGCTCGACTCCAACGGCCACCAGCTCGGCGTGTGGCTGGAGCGGTCCCACTCCCCGCACGACATCGCGATCGTCAACGGCCCGAACGGCGCGCTGCACCACTTCGCCTTCTGGCTGGACGACTGGGACCAGGTACGCAAGGCCGCGGACATCCTCGCCTACAACGGCGTGCAGATCGACCAGGGCCCGACCAGGCACGGGGTCACCCGCGGCAACACGATCTACTTCTTCGACCCGCTCGGCATCAGGAACGAGGTGTTCACCGGCGGGTACCGCCCGGACCCCGACTTCCCGATGATCACCTGGACCGAGGACCAGTTCGGCCGCGGCCTGTTCTACTACGAGAACGTCATAGCCAAACGGTTCCTGTCGTTCCATACCTGAAAGGGCTGGCCCGATGAGCGATCGCATCCTGCGCCTGCAGCACGTCGAGGTCAGGGTCCCGGACCTCGAGCTGTGCACGGCCTACTACACCGAGGTCGTCGGCCTCATCGAGGTCGCGCACGAGCCCGGCCGGGTGTTCCTGAAGTGCTGGGACGAGCACGAGCACCACTCGGTGGTGCTGCGCCAGGCGCCCACCTACGGCCTCGACCACATGTCGTTCAAGGTGGCGGAGGCCGCCGACCTGGACTACTACACCGCCCGGGTGGAGGCCGCGGGGATCGCGGTGAAGCGGTTCGCGCCCCGCGAGCTCGGCCCGGGCTGGGGCGAGGCGATCAGGTTCGAGGCCCCGTCCGGTCACCTGGTCGAGCTTGTCTACGGGATGGAGAAGGTCGGCAACATGCTGCCGCTGACCAACCCGCCGCCCCGCCCGGCCGGCCTGGTCGGCATCGCGCCGCCGCGCCTGGACCACATCTTCATCATGGCCGAGGACGTCGGCGCCGCCACCGAGTTCTTCACCGGCGTGCTGGAGTTCCGGCTCACCGAGCAGATCCTCGCCAACGACGGCCACCAGCTCGCCACCTGGCTGGAGCGCTCGCACACCCCGCACGACATCGCGATCGTCACCGGGCCGAACGGCGCGCTGCACCACTTCGCGTTCTGGCTGGACGACTGGAACGGCGTGCGCGAGGCGGCCGACCTGCTGGCCTTCAACGGGGTGACGATCGACGTCGCGCCCACCAGGCACGGCGTCACCCGCGGCTACACCGTCTACTTCTTCGACCCGGTCGGCAACAGGAACGAGGTGTTCACCGGCGGCTACTGGGTCGACCCGGACTTCGAGCCGATCACCTGGACCGAGGAGGAGATGGGCCGGGCGCTGTTCTACTACGCCCGGGAGGTCAACGAGCGCTTCTTCACGGTGCACTCGTGACCGAGAGCAACGGCCAGGACCCGGCGAACGGCCAGCACCCAGGCCCGACCTTCCGCCGCACCGACCGCACCGACGCCCCGCTCTACCTGGCCAGGTACGCCGAACGCCGCACCCGCCAGGCGGAGACGGCAGCCGAGCAGCCGGCAGCCGACGGCGACCTCCCCCTCTACCTGCGCCGGTTCCGCGCCCGGACAACCGAAGCCGCCGCGGCGCCCACGCTCGAGGTCGCAGGCGACCGCTTCACCCCCGAGTTCGCCTGGACCTCCAAGGACAAGGAGATCGTCTTCCCGCCCGAGCGCAGGGCGCAGGAGGACTTCGCCACCGAGATCCGGATCATCAGGCACGGCATCACCCAGGGCTACTCCACCGACGCCGGGCTGACCCCGATGGGCGGCTGGCAGTCGCACCAGCGCGGGCACGCCCTGTCCAAAGGTATTAGGCCCGGCCAGCGGGTGCGCATCGTCTGCGCGGACACCAGCCGGGCCAGGCAGACCGCCGACCAGATCCACCGCGGCCTGCTCGACGGGCTCCAGCAGTGGGGCCGGACGGCGCAGATCAGCGGGCCCGAGCCGATCGACGAGCTGCACAACTTCACCGTCTGGACCCCGGACGGGCCGCGCGACGTCACCTCTGCGTTCCGCCAGTACCAGGCGCTGATGGAGAAGCTGGAGCGGATGGCGGTCGGCGACCGGCCGCGCTGGCTGGTGGAGATCGACCGGTTCTACCGGACCCAGGCCGGCGGCGCGGACCCGATCTACATGTGGCTGACGATCCCGCTGATGTACTTCGAGCCGCCGCAGTCGTGCGTCCGCCGGTTCTGGCGCGGGTTCCACCGGCTGATGGCCGAGTCCCCGGACACCAAGATCATCGCGGCGACCCACTCCGGGCCGATCCGGGCGTTCGCCACCTGGGCGCACGGCTACGACCCCGGCGAGCCCTACAACACCGAGGAGGTCGTGGTCCGGATACGGCGCGGCGGCGGCACCGCGCTCGTCGCCTACCGCAACCGGGTCACCGAGGTCAACGTGCCGCCGCCGGACGAGATGCCAGTGTGGGAGTGACGGGGGCCCAATGCAGCGCAGCACGGAAAGAATCCTGACCACCCACGTGGGCAGCCTGGCCCGCCCGCACGCCCTGCTCGAGGTGATGCGCGAGCGGGAGCACGGCCGCCCCTACGACCCGGCAGCCCTCGACGCGCTGATCGCCGAGGCGGTCGCAGATGTGGTACGAAGGCAGGCCGACGCGGGCCTGGACGTGGTCACCGACGGCGAGCAGGGCAAGGTCTCCTTCCTCACCTACGTCAAGGAGCGGCTGGCCGGCTTCGACCAGGTGGAGGGGGAGACCCTGCTGCCGCCGTCCTGGCAGAAGGAGATCGACGACTTCCCCGACTACTACCGGGGCTACATGTCGAAGTACTCCTCGACCGTGGCGCCGATGCGCGTGATGGTCTGCACCGGCCCGGTCGGCTACACCGGCCAGGCGGCGCTGGCCGCGGACGTCGCCAACCTGCGCGCCGCGCTGGCCGACGACCGGGTCAAGGGGAAGGTGACCGAGGCGTTCCTGCCGTCCACCAGCCCCAGCGGGTTCGGCCGCAACGAGTACTACCCGACCGAGCGCGACTACCTGGTGGCGGTCGCCGAGGCCATGCGCGAGGAGTACCTGGCGATCGTCGAGGCAGGCTTCCTGCTGCAGGTGGACGACCCGTGGCTGATCGAGATCCTGACCGACGACGGCCACGGCGATCCGGCCGAGCGCCGCCGCCGCGCGCACGAGCACGTCGAGGTCCTCAACCACGCGCTGCGCGGCATCCCGACGGAGAAGATCCGGCTGCACACCTGCTACGGCCTCAACCACGGCCCGCGGCTGAACGACGTGCCGCTCGCCGAGGTCGCCCCGGTGATGCTCACGATCCGGGCCGGCGCGTACTCCTTCGAGGTCGCCAACCCGCGCCACCAGCACGAGTGGCGGATCTGGCAGGACCTGCACCTTCCCGAGCAAGCAATCATCGTCCCCGGCCTGCTCGGGCACGCGACCAACTACGTCGAGCACCCCGAGCTGATCGCCGACGGCATCTGCGCCTACGCGAGCCTGGTCGGCCGGGAGAGCGTCATCGCCGGCGCCGACTGCGGCTTCTCCTCCCGGGCGACGTTCGCGCCCGAGGTCCACCCCACCGTGGTCTGGGCCAAGTTCGCCGCACTGTCCGAGGGCGCCGCGATCGCGACCAAGCGGCTGTGGAGCTAGGAGAGGCCCGACGATGGAGTTCATCCCGCACATCATCGACGGCGAGGAAACCGAGTCCTCCGACGGCGCCAGGTTCGCCAGCGTAGACCCCTGGCCGAGGCAGCCGTACGCGGAGGTAGCCCTCGGCGGCCCGGAGGACGCCGACCGCGCCGTCCAAGCGGCCCGCCGCGC
>JASHTQ010000293.1 GCA_030040475.1 Streptosporangiaceae bacterium | reverse complement strand
CTGCAGCCCTTCCACAGCTATGCTCTCGTAACGATTCTGCAACATCTCATGGGCCTGGGTGTTGCAGTCATGGTCTACGCGCTGGCCAGGCACCGGTTCGAGGCGCCGGCCTGGCTCGCCACGCTGGCCACCGTGCCGGTGCTCTACGACGGTTTCGAGATCCAGCTCGAGCACCTGGTGCTGTCGGACACGCTGTTCCTGTTCCTGCTGATGCTCGCCACCACGATGCTGCTGTGGGACCGCTCGGTGCCGTCAACGCGGCGCTGCGTGATCATCGGCCTGCTGCTCGGGCTCGACGCGGTCCTGCGGTCTGTCGGGCTGCCGCTGTTCGCGCTGTTCGCCGTCTACATGATCATCCAGAGGTTCGGCTGGCGGAAGGTCGCCGCCACCATCGTGGTGTGCCTGGTGCCCATCTTCGCCTACGCGGGGATGTTCGACCTGGAGCACGGGCAGTTCGCGATGAGCGACGCGAGCGGCGTGTTCCTCTACTCGCGGACGATGACGTTCGCCGAGTGCTCGAAGATGGACCTGCCGGCCAACTCCCCGCTGCGCACGCTGTGCACGGTCGTGCCGCCGGACGAGCGGCCGATCGCGCAGGCCTACATCTGGACCTCGGCCTCGCCGCTGGACAAGTACCCGCCGTCGAAGTTCTCCCCGCTGCCCAACGAGCTGGCGGAGAGCTTCGCGATCAGGGCGATCGAGAGCCAGCCGCTCGGCTACGCCAGGGCCGTCTTCGACGACACCTGGCGCGTGTTCGCCTGGAAGCGGACCGTGTTCCCGCAGGCGGCGACGTACGACGAGTACCTGTTCGGCTACGCCTCGCTGCCGATCCCGGCCTGGGACGACGCCAACCTCGGCAAGTACACCTCGTACGCCGCCGACTACGTGCACGGCAACCCGCTCACCCAGGTGGTCGACCCGTACGCCGAGATCATCCGGGGCTACCAGCGGTACGTCTGGCTGCCAGGCACGGTCTACGGGCTGATCCTGCTGGCCGGCCTCGGCGGCATGGCGCTCGCCTGGCGGCGGATCGGCGGCGAGGCGCTGCTGCCGTGGGCGATCTCGCTGGCGCTGATCGTCATCCCGGCGGCGACCGCGGAGTTCGACTACAGGTACGTGCTGCCCGCGGTGCCGTTCGCCTGCCTCGCCGCGGTGATGGCCTTCAGCCCGGGCACCGCCGGCGGGATCTGGGCGCGGCGGCTACGCGCCCGGCTGCGCCGAACCGGCGCCGGCGTCACGGCCGGCGGCGTCACGGCGGCTCCGGCGGCCGAGACCGGCGACGACGAGCGTGATCTCGCCGCGGACGGCGCCTGAGTCGGCCTTCCTGCTGCCCGCCTGGGCGGCCTGCGCCGACCGGGCCCAGGCGGCGAGCTCGGCGAGGGTGCCGCGGACGATTTCCTCGTGCGTCTTGGTGAGCTCGCGGCACACCACGGCCTGGCGATCCGCGCCGTGCGAGGCCGCGAGCTCGTCAAGCGTGTCGGCCAGCCTGCGGCCCGACTCGAAGTAGACCTGGGTGCGGGGGTCGGCGGCCAGCTCGGCGAAGCGCCGGCCGCGGTCGCCGGGGCGCCGCGGCGGGAAGCCCTCGAAGCAGAACCGGTCGGTGGGCAGCCCGGAGACGGCAAGCGCGGTCGTCACCGCCGAGGGCCCGGGCAGCGCGGTGACCCTGATGCCCGCCGCGGCCGCCGCGGCGACGAGCCGGTAGCCGGGGTCGCTGATCCCCGGGGTGCCCGCGTCGGTAACGAGCAGGACGTCCTGGCCGGCCTTGAGGTTCTCCAGCAGGCCGACGGTACGCCGCGCCTCCACCACGTCGTAGTAGGACACCACGCGCGCCTTGAGCTCGACGTTCAGGCTGGCGGCCAGCCAGCGCACCCGGCGGGAGTCCTCGGCCGCGATGATCGTCGCGTCCGCCAGCGCCGCGGCGAGGCGCGGCGAGGCATCCTCCGCCCGGCCGATCGGAACCGCGGCGAGCGTCAGCACGCCTGCCTCTTCCTGCCGTGTGCTCATCGCCCTCTTCGCGTCCCGTCCGGTATAGCGGAGTAGATCTGATCCATCGCCGCCTGGCTAGTAGCATGTGCCCGATGACGGCAACAGAGGCTAACTTGCCCGCCGCGCCGGCGACCGACGAAGCCAGCAGGCTCTCGGTGCTGCGCGCCCGGCTGGCTGCGCCGATGCCCGATGACAAGCCATGGGGGTGGCTTGGCCCGCTGCTGGTCACCGCGTTCGGCGGCTTCCTGCGGTTCAACCGGCTGCAGATTCCACGTGCGATCGTCTTCGACGAGACCTACTACGTCAAGGACGCGTGGAGCATCCTGCACCACGGGGTCGAGTGGAACCCGGTGTCGAATGCCAACGCGCTGATCATCGCCGGGCACACCAACATCTTCCAGCCCTGCAGCGGCACCGGGTGCGGCGAGTACGTGGTGCAGCCCGAGGTCGGCAAGTACATGATCGCCATCGGCGAGTGGCTGTTCGGGCTGAACTCGTTCGGCTGGCGGTTCTCCAGCGCGGTGTTCGGCACCGTGGCGATCCTGCTCGTCTGCCGGATCGCCCGGCGGATGACCCGGTCGACGCTGCTCGGCTGCATCGCCGGGGTGCTGATGTCGCTGGACGGCCTGGAGTTCGTGCTCAGCCGCACCGGCATCCTGGACATCTTCCTGATGACGTTCGTCCTGGCCGCGTTCGGCTGCGTCGTCATCGACAGGGACAAATCCAGGGCCAGGCTGGCCGAGCTCGTCGCCGTCGCGGGAGGCGACCTGCAGGGGTCGCGGCCGCGGCTCGGCTTCCGCAAGTGGCAGCTGCTTGCCGGGATCTTCATCGGCCTGGCGGTGGGCACCAAGTGGATCGCGGTCTGGTACATCCTCGGCTTCGGCGCCCTGACCATAGCGTGGGATGTCGGTGCCCGCCGGGCGGCCGGGCTGCGGTACTACTACCGCGGCGCGTTCCGGGACGCCGTCTGGCTGCCGCTGACCTTCATCGTGGTCCCGTTCGTCGTCTACCTCGCCAGCTGGACGAACTGGCTGGTCACCAACACCGGCTACGATCGCGACTACGCCCAGCAGCACGGCTTCAACGTCCCGATACTCGCGCCGCTGTACTCGCTGTACGAGTACCACCTGCAGGCGATCATCTTCGGCATCGGCCTGCGCACCCCGCATCCGTACCAGTCCCAGCCCTGGGACTGGCTGCTGATCACCAGGCCGGTCGCGTACTACTACCAGTCGTACTTCGCGCCGGTCGCCGGGCCGGCGCACTTCTGCCCCTCGGCCGGCTGCACCGGCGCCACGTGGTCGCAGGAGGTGCTGGCGATCGGCACCCCGGCGATCTGGTGGGGGTCCATCCTCGCCCTGCTGTTCTGTCTCGGCTGGTGGCTGCTGCACAGGGACTGGCGGGCCGGCGCGGTGCTCGTGGGCGTGATCTTCGGCTGGGGGCCGTGGTTCCCGCTGGTCACCAGGACCAAGTTCTACTACTACGCGCTTGAGTTCGAGCCGTTCCTCATCTTGTCGATCGTGCTGTGCCTGGGGCTGATCCTCGGGCCCGCCACGGCCACCATGTCGCGCCGGGCGGTCGGCGCGGGCATCGTCGGCGCGTACCTGCTGTGCGTTCTGCTGATGTTCTGGTACTTCTACCCGATCCTGGCCGCCAAGCTCATCCCGTACTCGGACTGGCTGAGCCACATGTGGTACCGGGTGGGCAAAGGCTGGATCTGACGCTCCTCCCAGGGTCTTCTCCTGCGGTCACGCCTGTCCCTCTGGCCACATCTGCACCTTGCGCCACTCCTGTCACGACCCTCCCCTCCCGGCTGCCCCATCGCGTCAGCCAATGGAGTGATTTCCGCAACATGGGGTACGTTTCCGGGCCTCCAGTGCGTCTATATAAAATGAGATGACAACCACCGGGGTGAACATGAGCCAAGCCGAACACTCTAGCGAAGACCGCGCCCGATTCGAGCGCGATGTCATCCCGCAACTTGGCCAGCTGTACCCGGCGGCGCTCCGGATGACGAGGAACCCCACCGACGCCGAGGACCTGGTCCAGGAGACGTCCGTCAAGGCATACGCCGCGTTCCAGCAGTTCACCCCCGGCACCAACCTGCGGGCCTGGCTGAACCGGATCCTGACCACCACGTTCATCAACGTGTACCGCAAGCGGCGCCGCGAGCCGCAGCAAGCCCTCGGCGGCGACCTGCAGGAATGGCAGATGTCCGCGGACCGGCTGGCGCCCCCGGTACCGTCCGCAGAGGCCGAGGCGCTCGACCGCACCACCGATTCCGACCTGCTGCGCGCGCTGCGCGACCTGCCGGGCGAGTTCCGTACCGCGGTCTACCTGGCCGACATCGAGGGCTACCCCTACCGCGAGATCGCCGAGATCATGGGCACCCCGGTCGGCACCGTCATGTCCCGCCTGCACCGAGGCCGCCGCAAGATCCGCGAGCAGCTGCTGGCCGGCGGCCTGGGCCCCGCCGCCCAGGCCGAGGGCTAGTCTCCGCTTACCAGCCTGTCCGCGCACCGAACTCAACCGCAGGCGTCCAGACGCGACCCGACCGCAGGCGTCCAGACGCGCAAAATGGCCGGTGTGCCGTACGAGATGAGAGTGCCGACAGAGGACAGAGGTTGGCGCGACCGGGCTGACAGGGTCAGCGGCCGTAGAGGGTCAGCAGGACCTCGCCCGCCCGCCAGCGGTGCAGGACGTGCATGCCGGCGTTGGCCAGCAGGGCCAGCTTTTCCTTGTCGATACGGGTGTAGGGCACCGGGAACTTGCCGTTGCTCTGGCCGGAGACGACCCAGACCCGCTGGACGTTGGTGAAGCGGCTCGCCAGCAGTGCGGGGCTGCTGATCTCGGTGCCTGCCAGGGTGTTCGAGGCGATCGCGGACTGGGCCGCCGCGATGTCGCGGAGCTTGCGGAACGGCGCCGGATAGCCGGTGCCGAGCACGCGCGCGTTCAGCGGGAGGTAGAAGACCACGTCGCCGGGGCGCTCGTTGGCCGCGACGATGGCCGACGCCAGCCGCAGGTTGTCCGGGCGCTGCGAGGACTGCCTGATGGTACCCTGCGGCCCCACCAGCAGCACGGCAAGCCCGAGCACGACGACCGCGGCGGCGGCAAGCGGCAGCCAGCCGCGCCCGGCCTGCCGCAGCCGCGGGCTGAACGCCAGCCTGACCAGGCCGACCAGGCCCGATGCGACCAGGATGGCCAGCGCGGGCAGGCAGAATTCGACGTACCGCTCGTCGTAGACCGGGTCGGCGAACGACACCGCGATCAGCAGGAACGGCGGCACCACCAGCCACGGCAGCGCGATCGCCGCGGGATTCAGCGGGCGCCAGTCGTCGGCGAGGCAGCACGCGGCGACGCCGCCGAGGGCGAGCAGCCCGAACGGGACGATCAGGCCGTTCGAGCCCGCGAAGTCACGGCACAGGGAGACGATCGTCTCGAAGTCGGGGCGGGTCAGCCAGGAGATCTGCCCGCGCTGGCTGTAGGTGAGGCGCAGCAGCGGGACGAGCACGATCACCGCGCCGGCCGAGGCAGCCAGCCATCCCACCGGCAGCCGGCCGATCCGGCGACCGGGCCGCGCCGGGCCGGTGGTTGCCGTCAGCAGCAGCGTCACGCCGTGCGCGGCCAGGATCAGCAGGCCGAAGACGTTGAACAGGCCGGTGAGCGCGACGGCGACCCCGTAGGCTGACCACCACCGCCAGCCGCCGCCCGGGTAGGCCCGCAGCAGCAGGTAGCTGGCGATCGTCGCGAACATCGTGACGACCGCGTACGACCTGGCCGTCTGGGCGTAGTAGGTCATGAAGGGCGAGGTCGCGAACACCATGCCGGACAGCAGGCCGGTCAGGGCCGGGACGAGCGCCCCGCGACCGGCGGCGGCATCCGGCGCCTGGACCAGCGTCGCGGCCCGGCGGCCGATCGCCGCGGTGAAGGCCGTCGCGACGACCATCGCGCACAGCGAGGGGAACCGCAGCGCCGTCGCCGAGGTGCCGATCACGCCGGCGACGACGTGCATGAGCAGGTAGTAGGCCCCGTGCACGGCGTCCGTGTGGGCGAGCAAGGCGAAGATCTTGCCGACCGGCCGGGTGATCGCGTCCCTGGTGTACGCCTCGTCCCGCCAGAG
>JASHTQ010000292.1 GCA_030040475.1 Streptosporangiaceae bacterium | reverse complement strand
GGATACGGGGGGGCGGGGAGCCCCCCCGTGATCGGGGGGGGTCTGGGGGGGTCGGCCCCCCGAGGCCAGCACAGTGCGATGACGCACGCATGGCTGTTTACCGGGCCGCCGGGTTCTGGCAGGTCGGTGGCGGCGCGGTCGTTCGCGGCCGCGCTGCTGTGCCCGTCCGGCGGCTGCGGTGAGTGCGTGTCGTGCCGGCAGGTGCAGGCGGGCACGCACGCGGACCTGATGCTGGTCCGGCCGGAGGGACTGTCCTACGGAGTGAAGCAGACCCGCGACCTGGTGCTGCGCGCGGCCGGCGCGCCCACCGGCGGGCGCTGGCGGGTGGTCCTGTTCGAGGACGCCGACCGGTGCACCGAGCAGGCGGCGAACGCGCTGCTGAAGGCGATCGAGGAGCCGGCGCCGCGGACGGTCTGGCTGCTGTGCGCGCCGTCGGCCGAGGACCTGGTGCCCACGATCAGGTCCCGCTGCCGAGTTGTCACGCTTGTCGTGCCCTCCTCGCAGGCAGTGGCTAATGTACTGGTGACGCGGGACGGCATCGATCCCGCGCGGGCGCTGGCCGCGGCTCGCGCGGCGCAGGGACACGTGGGCCGCGCCCGGCGCCTCGCGGTCGATCCCTCGGCCGCGGCGCGCCGGGCGGACGTGCTGCGGGTCCCGGTCGAGGCGACCTCCCTCGGCCCGGCGCTGGCCCTGGCCGCCTCGCTGGTGAAGACCGCCGAGGAGGAGGCCAAGGCGGTCACCGAGGAACTGGACGAGCCGGAACGCGACTCGCTGCGCAAGGCGTTCGGCGAGGGCTCCACCGGCAAGGGCGTGGCCAAGGCCGTGCGCGGCATGGCCGGCGCGATGAAGGACCTGGAGGACCGCCAGAAGTCGCGCGCCACCAGGGTCAAGCGCGACACCCTGGGCCAGGCCCTGCTGGACCTCGCGATCTTCTACCGCGACGTGCTCATGGTCCAGCTTGGCGCCGACGTCGAGCTGGCCAACGCCGATCGCGACGCCGACCTCCGCCGGATCGCCGCAGCCTCGTCCCCGGAGTCCACCCTCCGCCGCATCCAAGCCGTCATGCGCTGCCGCGACCGCCTCCCCCTGAACGTCGCCCCGTTGCTAGCCGTAGAGGAAATGACCCTCTCCCTAGCAGAAGCCTGACCCCCCTGACCCCCCTGACCCGCCTGGCCCGCCTGGCCCGCCGACCAGCGCCAGCCCGCTCCCGCGTCGGCCGCCCGCTCCCGCGTCGGCCGCCACGAGTCCCACGAGCCCCGGGAGCCTGGAGTGTCCCGGATGCCCCACGTGTCTTCAGCTCCGGACGTCTCGCCGCCCGGTGAGAGGTATGCGGTGCCACACCCACTACCTGTGTTGGTATGCGGTGCCACACCCACTACCGCCCGGGAGAGACCCTTGATGGCTGGGCGTGGGGCCGGGGGCAACGTCAGCGACTGCAGGGAACGGTGCGGATGGAGAGCGGCGGGCGCAAGCGGCCTGCCTGGAGGGCTCCCCTGATCCGGTCCACGACGAGGGAGGGCTCGTCGCGGAGCTGCCTGGGGGTGAAGTGAAGCACGCTAATCCCGAGCTTCTCCATGAGGTTGTGGCGGGCTATGGTGCGTTCCCAGGCTTCGGGGGACAGGTGCCACGCGCGGGAATCGACCTCCACGGCGACACCGAGAGCAGGCCACCAGGCGTCGGGCTTAGCGATGAAGGTGTCGCCGTCATACAGGCTCGGATTGAACAGCGGCATCGGCAGCCGGGACCGCCCGATCAAGTCGCGCAGGTCACCTTCGGCCGCCGATCGGACGCCGTCGCTGACCTCGGCTAGGACAGACCGGAACATTGCCGACTGCCTCATTGGTCCGCTGTTCAGCTCCTCGCCTAGCTGGCGCAACGTACAGCGGCCCAACTGGACGGCGTCGGCGACGACGCCACGGACATCGCGGAGGCAGTCAAGCTGCCGCGCGGTGTCCGCGACGGCACGGGCGACCGGAGCCAGCCGGAGTGGTCCGCTGGACGAGACCTGCTTCGGCATCCGCCTGGTTCGCTCAAGCTGGACGAAGGAGACACCGCGGCGCTGCACCCGCGCCGGCACAAGGACGTGAATCGTGTCCAGGCTCGGCGGCCTGATGCTGTAGTGGAATAGCGCCATTGGGCCGGTGATCACGCTGCCGGGTCCGGCGTATAGCTGCGCTGCCATCTCCTTTTGCTGCAGGGTGGGGGTTCCGGTGATCGCCAGGTACACGCCGGGGAGCAGGACCTGCCAGCGGCCGCCCTCGCGGACGCGGGAGTGCAGCATCCTTTCGGTCATGCCGAGCTTGAGCAGTTGCCTGCGCGCGACCACGTTGAGCTGCCTCGCCAGGAGGTCGGGGAGGGCTGTCGGTGCCATGAGGCGAAGCATGGCACGCGGGTATGACAACCTTGCGCATTCAAGCAGTTACCGGGACATGAGGATCGCTCGGTAGCGGGCAACCGGACGGCGGCTCGTTCGTGCAATAGGTACGGGACACGACCCCGCGGCCGGATGGGCGGGAGGGCTGATGACCGGCAGGCCCGCGGACCTGGACCCGGCCGCAGGCACGGTCGCGAAGGTGTTCCGCGAGCATCACGGCGAGCTCGTCCGGCTGGCGCTGCTGATGGTCGGCGACCTGGCTACCGCCGAGGACGTAGTCCAGGACGTCTACGCGAGCCTGCACAAACGGTCGCTCAGCCGGGCTGCCGGCGACACGCCGCTGCCATACGTGCGATCCGCCGTGCTGAACGGCTGCCGGTCGGTGCTCTGCCGCCGCGGCATCGCGCGCCGGGCCGGGGCGCTGCACCAGGTCCAGCGGCGCGGCGAGACGGGAGCCTCCGCGGAGACCGAGGTCATCTTGTCGGAGGACCGCAGGGCGGTGCTCGCCGCGCTGGCCCGGCTGCCGCGCCGCCGCCGCGAGGTGCTGGTGCTGCGCTACTACCTCGGCTGTCCGGCCAGCCGGACTACAGCTGGCTGAGCGCCGATCCCAGCGGCGGTACCTGCTCTTCTCCCACCTGGCCGCCGACGGGTTCAGCACCGGCTGGATCGGCCACGGCAGGCTCCATCCGCTGGTCAAGCCGTATGCCGGATTCTTGACCGACGCCTGGTAAGCGATACCGGCTGACCGGAAACGGGAACCACGGATCGTTCGGAATATAAAGAAATGGATACGGCGGGGAGGCGATCCGGGCGGCGGGCGCCGTAGTCTGGCCCTGTGGGCATGATGATGGCGGTCAGCTTCGAGCGGTACGGGCGGCTGTACTACCTCGACCCTGGGGAGTACTCGCCGGGGATCGGCGACAAGGTGCTCGTGCCCACCGACTCCGGGCCGGAGGTCGCCGAGTGCGTGTGGGCGCCGCAGTGGGTGTCGGACGACATCGACGGGCTGCCGGTCTGCGAGGGGCTGGCCGGCGAGGAGGACCTGGCCCGCGACGAGGAGAACAGGCGGCGGCGGGCCGAGGGCCGGCTGGCCGCGCGCAGGCTGATCCGCGAGCACGAGCTGCCGATGAAGGTCACCGCGGTGGACTACGTCGGGTCCGAGAACGTGTTCATCGTGTACTTCAGCGCGCCGCACCGGGTGGACTTCCGGGCGCTGGTGCGGGATCTCGGCGGCCGGCTGAAGGCCAGGGTGGAGCTGCGGCAGATCGGGCCGCGGGACGAGGCGCGGCTGCAGGGCGGGATCGGGCCGTGCGGGCGCGACCTGTGCTGCGCCACGTTCCTGAAGGACTTCGAGCCGGTGTCCGTCCGGATGGCCAAGGACCAGGACCTGCCGGTGAACCCGCTGCGGATCGCCGGGGCGTGCGGGCGGCTGATGTGCTGCCTGAAGTACGAGCACCCGCTCTACCAGGACTTCCGCAAGGACGCACCGCCGATCGGGTCCGCGGTCACGTCGCCGGCCGGGCCGGGGACGGTGGTCGGGCACAACGTGCCGTCGGACACCGTGGTGGTCAAGCTGGCCGCGGACGGGCGGGCGTGCGCGTGCCCGAAGGCCAGCGTGTGCGGGTCGCGGCAGGCCTACGAGGCCACGTACGGTAAGGGAAGGGCGGCGCGGGGGGACCGGTGAGGCCGCGGCCGCGGCCGGGGGGCGGCCGGCGGCGCTGGTCCGCCGTGGTCGGTTCGCTGGCCTTGCTGGCGGCCGGGTGCTCTGGCACCGCGATGGCGGCCCGTACCCAGCCCGAGCCCACCACGCTGGCCGGATACTACGCGCAGCGGCTGAGCTGGCATCCCTGCGACAACGGCTTCCGGTGCGCGACACTGGTCGTGCCGTTCGACTACGGCAGGCCGGGCTGGCGGCGGTTCACGCTGCCGGTGATCGAGCTGCCCGCGTCCGACCCGTCGCAGCGGATCGGCGCGCTGGTGACCAACCCCGGCGGGCCTGGCGGCTCCGGCGTGCAGTACGTGCTCGGCGCGCGCAGCGAGTTCCCGGCCGCGGTGCGGGCCAGGTTCGACATCGTGGGGTTCGATCCGCGCGGCGTCGGCGGCAGCGTGCCCGCGCTGCACTGCCTGACCGGGCCGCAGCTCGACCGGTACCTGGCCGTCAACGACGAGCCCTCCGACCCGGCGCAGCTGGCGGCGGTGGTGTCGGCGAGCAAGCAGTACGCCGCGCGGTGCGAGGCCAACTCCGCAGACCTGCTGCCGTACGTGGGCACCCGCAACGCGGCCCGCGACATGGACGTGCTGCGGGCCGCGCTCGGCGAGGCCAAGCTGACCTATCTCGGCAAGTCGTACGGGACCTACCTGGGTACCTGGTACGCGCAGCTGTTCCCGCACCGGGTGCGGGCGCTCGTCCTCGACGGCGCGGTCGACCCGGACACGTCCTCGCTGGCCGAGGATGTGACCCAGGCCGAGGGGTTCCAGATCGCGTTCGGCTCGTTTGTGACGTGGTGCGTGCGGGAGGGGAATTGCCCGGTGGGCGCCGGCGACGCGGTATCGGTCGTGCAGGGGCTGGTCAACCGGGCCACGGCCACGCCGCTGGCCAACCAGCTGCACGACGGGCAGGTCGCGGACGGCGCGATGCTGCTTGGCGGCGTGGCCTCCGCGCTTTACAGCACGTACTACTGGCCCGACCTGCGCACCGGGCTGGCGGACGCGCTGGCGGGCGACGGCACCGTGCTTGTGGAGCTGGCCAACCTGCTGTTCGAGCGGAATCCCGACGGGACCTACAGCAACCTCGCCGACGCCGACACCGCGATCAGCTGCCTGGACCGGCCGTGGCCGCGGTCTCTCGCCGCGTGGCAGTCGGCGGCCGCGACGGCGGCGCGGGCCGCCCCGTTGTTCGGCGTCTCGTTCGTCTGGGGCAGCCTGGCCTGCGCGTACTGGCCGGTGCCGTCGTACCCGCTGCCGAAGATCCGGGCCGCGGGCGCGCCGCCGATCCTCGTCGTCGGGACGCTGCGCGACCCCGCCACGCCGTACCGGGAGGCGCAGGCGCTGGCGGGCGACCTGGCCTCCGGGGTGCTGCTCGGCTGGAACGGCGACGGGCACACCGCCTACGGCGAGGGCAGCGCGTGCGTCGACACGATCGTGGACGACTACCTGATCGACCTGACCGTGCCGCGCAGCGGGACCGTCTGCCAGTAACCGTGTAACGCGGCGCCGGCTCGCGGGACTGAAGAACATCATGCGTGAACCTCTATCCCGCGAGGAGTATCCGTGAGAGTACCGATTCGCCTCGGTCCGGCCGGCGCCGTGCTGGCCCTGACCGCGGCGGTCCTGTCATTCGCCGCGCCCGCCGCCCTGGCGGGCACGTCCTCTGGCTCTGGCTCTGGCTTCGGCTTCGGCTCCGGGGCCGTGTTCGTGCAGACCGACAACACGTCGGGGAACCAGGTGATCGCCTACCAGCGGGCGCCGAACGGGACCCTGCGTCAGGCCGGGAGCTACCCGACCGGCGGCGTCGGCGGGGTTCTCGCCGGGTCGGTGGTCGACCACCTGGCCTCGCAGGGCTCGCTCAGCTACGACCCGTGGGACTCCTCGCTGTACGCGGTGAACGCGGGCAGCGACACCGTCTCGGTGTTCGCCGTGAGCGGGGACCGGCTGCTGCTGCGCCAGGTGGTGCGGTCCGGCGGCTCGTTCCCGGTCAGCGTCGCGGTGCACGGCGACCTGGTGTACGTGCTGAACGCGCTCGGCGGCGGGTCGGTGCAGGGCTACCGGGTGGTCGGCGGATTCCTGCTGCCGATTCCCGGATCGAACCGCGCGCTCGGGCTCGACCCCACCGCGAGTCCGCAGTTCACCAACACGCCGGGGCAGGTCGCCTTCACCCCATCCGGGTCGCAGCTCGTCGTGACCACCAAGGCCAACGGGAACGACATCGACGTGTTCGGCGTCGGCTTCGGCGGGCTGCTGTCCGCCGGGCCGGTGGTCAACTCAGAGCCGGGCACGGTGCCGTTCGCGATCGACTTCGACGCGTTCGGTCACCTGCTGATCGCGGAGGCGGGGACGAACGCGCTCGCCACCTTCTCGCTGGCGGGTGACGGGACGGTCGGCCTGCTCGACGCGGTGCCCACCGGGCAGTCGGCGACCTGCTGGGTGGCCTCGGCAGGCGGGTTCTTCTACGCCTCCAACGCCGGCAGCGGCACCGAGAGCGGCTTCACCTCGTCGGTCGGCGGCGCGCTCACGCTGCTTGGCGACACCGGCACCGACGGAGGGACCGTGGACGCCGCGGCCGTCGGCGGCGATTTCCTGTACGTGCAGACGGGCGCGGCCGGGATCGTCGATGAGTTCATCGTCCAGCCGGGCGGCTCCCTCACCGAGATCGGTTCTGTTACCGTGCCGGGAGCGGTAGGCGGTGAGGGGATCGTGGCCTTCTGAAGCGGGCCGATTCTGGATCGAGCCGGTCGCTGCGCTGGCACAGGCGGCGGCCGGCCGTTCCTGCGTCC
>JASHTQ010000291.1 GCA_030040475.1 Streptosporangiaceae bacterium | reverse complement strand
GGCGGCGAAGGGAATCACGCGGACGGCTGCCGCGGCGCCCGGCGAGGCAACCGTTGCTTGCTGCGGCACTAGACAAGCTCCTGGCCAGCGCCGCGCGGCCCGGCGTGATGGTCCAGGTGCTCCCGTTCACCGCGCACGACCACGCGGGAGTGGAAGGCCCGATATCCGTCTATGATTTCGATGACTCGCCGGCGGTCGGGTACGCGGAGTGCCACCGGGGTGGGAGGATCGTAGAAGCCCAGACCGAGGTTGCGGACCTGGTGGTGGTGCTGTCCATGCTCCGCGCGGCAGCGCTTCCCGTCCGGGAGTCCGCGGCGTTGATACGCAACGCCAGAAGCGCTGACCTGTTCCCGGGTCTGTAGCGGCACTTTCGCGGTGTGAGGGGTGCCCCTTCGGCTTGCCCGGGGTCGTTTCCTCGCATGATCGCGGCTCACCCGATGACCCCAGCTAGCCGCTCCGCCACGACCGGGGGCGGGACCCACAGGCCCGGACGTCCCCGGCAGGGGATGGGAGGGTCAATGGGTTCGGGAAACTCCAGTGCCCAGTGATACCGCCCTGCGGTGGCCCACGGGCTGGGCGAGTCGGTCAGGACGTCGGCCAGGTGGACAAAGCCGACGATCGCTTCCCTGGCCCGCAAGGCCGCTCGCGGCTGCCCGAAGGCTTCGGGGTCGGCCATCGTCCATAGCACCCTGGCCGTGGCCTCTGGATCGGGGTCGGCGTTCTTGCCGGCGTGAATCAGCAGCGGGCCCCGGTAGGCGGTTCTCCATCGCCGGTTCTCGACGTCCTTGCCGCCGTAGATCACGGCCCAGGCCCACGGCTGCCGGATCGTGAGCGCCCTGACGAGCGGGCCTGCCGTCCCCCGCCACCGCCCGGCCCCGATGCGCTCGTCATCGCCGTCCATGAGTACTCCGCGCCGGTCAGCGCGTCAGCCTCCGGTAGGTCACCCGGTCCGGCCTGGCCGCCTCCTCGCCGAGCCTGCCGATCTTGTCCTGCAGGTAGGAGGCGAAGTTGCCCTCGAACCAGTGCCAGCTCGCGCCGCCCTCCCAGGCCAGGATGTGGGTCGCCACCCGGTCCAGGAACCACCGGTCGTGGCTGGTGATCACCGCGCAGCCGGGGAACTCGCCCAGCGCGTGCTCCAGCGAGGCCAGCGTCTCCACGTCCAGGTCGTTGGCCGGCTCGTCCAGCAGCAGCAGGTTCCCGCCCTGCCTGAGGGTCAGCGCCAGGTTCACCCGGCCACGCTCGCCGCCGGACATCAGCCCGGCAGGCTTCTGCTGGTCCGAGCCCTTGAACCCGAACGCCGCCACGTACGCCCGGCTGGGAATCTCCGTCCGGCCGGCCTGGATGAAGGCCTCCCCGCCTGAGATGGCCTCCCACACGGTCTTGTCCGGGTCGATCCCGGCGCGCAGCTGGTCCACGTAGGAGATCCGCACGGTCTCGCCGACCCGGATCGTCCCGCCGTCCGGCTGCTCCGCGCCGAGGATCATCCTCAGCACGGTGGTCTTGCCCACCCCGTTCGGCCCGATGACCCCGACGATGCCGTTCGGCGGCAGGCTGAAGCTGAGCCCGGCCAGCAGCGTCCGGTCCCCGAACCCCTTGACCAGATCGCCGGCCTCGACGACGACACTGCCGAGCCGCGGACCTGGCGGGATCTGGATTTCCTCGAAGTCCAGCTTGGTCGCGGAGGCCGCCTTGGCGGCCATCTCCTCGTACCGGTCCAGCCGGGCGCGGCCCTTGGCCTGACGGGCGCGCGGGCTGGCCAGGACCCACTCGAGCTCGCGTTCCAGCCGCCTGCGCAGCTTGGCGTCCCGCTGCCCCTCCACCTTCAGCCGGGCGGCCTTGGTCTGCAGGTAAGTCGTGTAGTTGCCCTCGTACGGGTAGGCGTGGCCGCGGTCGAGTTCGAGGATCCAGCCGGCCACGTTGTCCAGGAAGTACCTGTCGTGGGTGACCGCGACGACCGTGCCAGGGTACTTGGCCAGGTGCTGCTCCAGCCACTGCACGCTCTCGGCGTCCAGGTGGTTGGTCGGCTCGTCGAGCAGGAGCAGGTCCGGCTGGGACAGCAGCAGCCGGCACAGCGCCACCCGGCGCCGCTCCCCGCCGGACAGGCCGGTGAGGGCGGCATCGGGCGGGGGGCAGCACAGCGCATCCATCGCCTGGTCCAGCCGGCTGTCCAGGTCCCAGGCGTCCCTGTGGTCGAGTTGCTCCTGCAGCCGGCCCATCTCCTCGAGCAGGGCGTCGCAGTAGCCCACGGCCAGCTTCGCGGCGACCTCGCTGTACCGCTCGATGAGCGCCTTGGTCTCGGCGACGCCGTCCTCCACGTTGCCGAGCACGGTCTTGCCCTCGTCCAGCACGGGTTCCTGCGCCAGGATCCCGGCGCTGTAACCCGGCATGAGACGGACCTCGCCGCCCGTCGGCGGCTCGAGCCCGGCCATCATCCGCAGCAGCGTGGACTTGCCCATGCCGTTCGGCCCGACCACGCCGATCTTCGCGCCGGGCAGGAACGCCAGCGTCACGTCGTCGAGGACGACCTTGCCGTCGTAAGACTTCCTGGCATGGCTCAACGTGAGAATCTGCTTCATGCCGCGTGTACGCCTCTCCTGCCGAGCAGGGACCGTTGGCACTGGCGCTTTTCGCGGCGAGCCCCTCCGCCGCCTTCAGGTTACCCGATCTGCCCGCGGGACCGGCTGTGGCCGGTTACCGCCAGACGTTCCCTACGTATGCGGCGAACCCGTGCGGACCAGGGTCGAGGATCCCGTTCAGCTGTCCCGCCAGCGCCGGGCGCAGATCCAGTTTCGCCAGCTGACCGGCGGGAACAAACTGCGGCTCCAGCCCGGCTTCCCGGCAACGCTCCCTGCCGAGTATCGGCTCGGTGGCTGCAAACACGATGTCCAGGATGCGGCGGCCAGATCCGCTCGGCACCGACTCGACCACGAGCGCAACCCGCGACAGGTTCGCCGAGATGCCGGTCTCCTCGAGAAGCTCACGGCGCGCGCATGCGGTCATGCTCTCGCCCTCGTGCGGCGTCCCTCCCGGCAGTACCCAATCGTCTAGGCCATCGTGCATGCGATGCACGAGCAGCACCGCGTGATCGCGGATCGCGATGACCGAACACCGGACGTCATAACCGCTGGCCACCATGACGGACCTCCTGCGCATCCGCTGCAGGACCCATCGGCCAGGCTGGCGGGGGAGCGGGCCAGGCGGCCCGCGGTCTCGGCGGGATCCATCACCAAGCGGCGCCATGCCGCGCCACCAGGATAACGTGAGCGCGGGCAACGTTCCGTGCCCGGGCCGTCGCGAGCGTTCCCGGATAGTATCGCGCCAGGCGATGAAGCTCGCCTTCGAACGCGCCCGCGTGCGCTGATGGCTTCTCCGGCTGGGTACGGCGGCAGAGAGGCGGCACGGGTGATGTGGTGTGCAGGCGCAAGGTCCGGCGGTCTCGTCCGGCGGGCGGGAGATCCCGTCGAGGGGGGTCGTTAGCATGCCGGCCGCGGCCCCGATCCCGCGCGGCCCGACGGTGCTCGCCCTCTACTCCGCGGCAGACCTGCTGACCGCTCCGGGCTGCCCGGTGTGCCGTTACGCCGGCGAGGTGGGCGTCCGTTACCTGGCCTGGTTCGCGCTCGAGGCGCACGCGGACGCCGTGATCATCACCCGCCTGTGCAAGTCGCTCGGCATGTGCCCGCGCCACACGCGCGGGCTGATGAGCCAGCCAGGGGCGGCGCAGCGGCTCACCGCCGTCTACCGGTACGTCGTCGAGGAGGCCCTCGACCGGCTCAGCGGCCGGGCGGCAGCCATCGACGCCTGTCCCGCGTGCGAGCATGATCAAGGCGCCGCAGGCCGGGCGGTCGATACCCTGCTCGACGGCCTGGCCGACGAGTCGGTCAGGGACCGCTACCGCGCGCTCGGCGGCCTGTGCCTGCCTCATCTCGGCACGGCCGCCGCGCGAGGAAACCCGCGGACCGTCGCCTGGCTGTCGCGCGCGATGACGGCCGGGCCGGCCGAACCCGCCCGGCTGGCCGGCCCGGACTACGACGTGGACGCGCGCACGGTGTTGCGGCGAGCCGCCGCGGCGACCACGCGCCCCGGCCCCGGCTCGTGC
>JASHTQ010000290.1 GCA_030040475.1 Streptosporangiaceae bacterium | reverse complement strand
AGGGGGCTCGCCGGGTGGCAGTTTGCCTGTGCAGTACAGGTGGAGCCAGGTTGCTGGGATCTGGGCCATATCTCGTGATGGACACGGCCGTCATCTGCCGGCCATTCGCATCATCCACCTCACGGGGACCGCCAGTCACTGAGCGCGATGCCCTGAGCGGGGCTCGTGACGCACAAGCCCCTTCTTGTGGGGCCTGTGACCCACAAGCCTCGGTACCAGCAGGCAAATCCATCGTGATCATCAACGAGATGCGGGCCAGAACCCCGGGATGTCCCCGGCCGGGTGACGGTTGCCCGGGGCACGCACCACTTCTCGTTCGGTATAAATTTTTGTTTTTATGAAGGTATTTATTTCTTTCGATATGGAGGGCGTGGCCGGGATCGTCGACTGGTCACAGTGCCGGGCGCCCGGGGTGCCGTACGAGGAGGGACGGCGGCTGCTGCTCGGCGAGGTCAACGCGGCGATTGACGGCGCGCTTGAGGCGGGGGCGACCGAGGTTGTCTGCAACGACTCGCACGGGACGATGAACAACCTGGATCCTGCCGCGCTGCACGGGCGGGCGAGCTACGTGTCCGGGCGGCACAAGCCGCTGTACATGATGCAGGGGCTGGACGCCGGCGCCGACGTCGTGTTCATGGTGGGGTACCACGGGTCGATCTCGGGGGAGAGTTCGGTGCTCTCGCACACCTACAACCCCTCGGTGGTGTCGCACGTGGAGCTGAACGGGGTCCGGGTCGGCGAGAGCGGCGTCAACGCGCTGGTCGCGCGGGCCTTCGGGGTGCCGGTGGGGCTGATCACCGGGGACAGGCAGACCGCCGGGGAGGCCGATCCGTTCCTCGCGGATGCGGAGCGGGTGGTGGTCAAGGAGTCGTTCACCCGGTTCGGCGCGGCGAACCTGCACCCGGAGGTCGCCTGCGCGATGATCGCCGACGGGGCCAGGAAAGCGGTGCAGCGAGCGGACGGGCTCAAGGCGCCGGACATCGCGCTGCCGGCCACCCTCGACGTGCACGTCCAGACGGCGGACATGGCCGAGGTCGCCTCGTGGGTGCGCGGGGTCGAGCGGACCGGGGTGCGCACGGTGAGCATCAGCGGCGAGGACCCGCTGGCGATGTTCCGGTCGTTCGTGGCGGTGACCTACATCACCAGGGTGTCCGAGGGACGGTTAGGTCGGCGAGCCCGCGGCGGCACCGGTCACCTGGTCGCGGCCCCAGCGGGCGATGGCCGCGTCCAGGTCGAGCGGGACCGTCATGTCGCCGTCGGCTAGCTCGGCGTCCCAGTCCTGCGCCGGGACCCGCCAGAGCACCTCGAACTCGACGCCGCTCGGGTCCTTGGCGTACAGCGACTTGGACACCCGGTGGTCGCTCTCCCCCACAAGCGCGCCGGCCGCGAGCAGCCTGGCCCTGGCCTCTGCCAGGTCAGCCAGCGTTCCCACCTCCCAGGCCAGGTGGTACAGGCCGGGGTAGTCCGGGCGATCGGGGGCGCGCCCGGTGCCGATGTCGAACAGGCCCAGGTCGTGGTCGTTGGCCGAGCCGGGCGCGCGCAGGAACGCGGCACGGCCGGGGATCAGCGTACGGACCTCGAAACCGAGGGTGTCGCGGTAGAACTCGACGGTGGGCTCGAGCCCGTTGATGTAGAGGACGGCGTGATTGAGGCGGCGGACGGCCATCTGAGCTTCCTTCCCTCAGCGGACTGCTAGCTGTTGCAATCCCCGGCGGGCGGCCGTCATTCCCGCGCCCGGCTCCTAGCGGAGCTGGCGGCGGCGGATCTCGCGCAGCCTGCGTCGCTGGGACGGGTCGAGCATCAGGTAGGCACCGATGGGGACCGCGATCGCGAGCAGGATGACGGCGAGGCCGACTTCCCATATCCACCCGGGAAGGGCGATCAGGAGGATGATACCGAGGACGACCCCTGCGATGCCCCACTTCATGTGCGGTGTCATGCTGACTCCAATCGCCTGAAACCGGACCGGGAACCCCCAGACCAGCCCGCTCGCTCTAGCTTATAGCGCAGCGCCGACTGGGACGATCTCGCCGACTCCAGTACGCTGCGGGCAGACGTGATCTTGGCCGTTGAGTGCGGGGAGGGCGCCGTGGGGATCTGGATGCCGGTGGAGCCGGAGGCAAACGAGCTGCTGACGCGCAGCCCGCTCGCGCTGCTTATCGGCATGCTGCTCGACCAGCAGGTGCCGCTGGAGCGGGCCTTCAGCGCGCCGCTCGACCTGGTGCGCCGGCTCGGGCACGAGCCGACCGCCGTCGAGCTTGCCGACTTCGACCCGGTGGCGCTCGCGGCTATTTTTTCCGAACGGCCGGCGCTGCACCGGTACCCGAAGGCGATGGCCGCGCGGGTGCAGGAGCTCGCCCGGCTGCTCGTGGACCAGTACGAGGGCGACGCCAGCCGGGTGTGGTCGACCGCGGGATCGGGCACCGAGCTGCTGAAGCGGGTGGCGGCGCTGCCCGGATTCGGGCCGCAGAAGGCGCAGATCTTCGTGGCGCTGCTCGGCAAGCAACTCGGGGTGAAGCCGGAGGGCTGGCGAGAGGCGGCGGGAACGTTCGGCGCCGCGGGGTCGCATTACTCGGTCGCGGACATTACCGACACCGAGTCGCTGGGGCGGGTTCGCTCCTACAAGCAGGAGCTCAAGGCCGCCGCCAAGGCCGCCAAGACGGGGTTACGGTGCCCGGCGGCGGCCTGGTCGTCTTGTCGTCTTATCGTCTTATCGGCTCGTCGGCGGGGCGGTCGTCTCCTTAGGCGGAGAGGTACTGGCCGAACCAGGTCCAGATCCGCTGCCAGCCGTCCACGGCGGCCTCCGGGCGGTAGGCGGTGCGGTTCACCGAGAAGAACGCGTGGCCGGCGCCCTCGTAGGAGTGGAACTCGTAGGTCTTGCCCTGGTCCTTGAGTTCCTGCTCAAGTTCGGCCACCTGGTCGGGTGAGGGATACTGGTCGTCCGCGCCGAACAGGCCGAGCAGCGGGCAGGACAGGTCCTTGATCAGGTGCTTGATGGGGCCGACCTTGAGCGGCATGCCCTCGGGCGGGTTGCCGACCACGAACGCGCCGTAGCAGTCGACGGCGGCGTCGAGCGGCAGGCTGACCGCGGCGAGGACCGACTGACGGCCGCCCGAGCAGTAGCCGATCACGCCGATCTTGCCGTTGGCCGACGTCAGCCCGCGCAGGTGCGCCGCGGCGCCGGCCACATCGCCGATCAGCCGCGCGTCGGGCACGCCGCCCTTGGCGCGGGCGGCGGCCGCGGCGTCGTCCGGGCTGGCTCCCGGGGCGTCACGGTGGTAGAGGTTCGGCATCAGCGCGTTGTACCCGTGTGCCGCGAAGGTCCTGGCGATCTCCTTGGTCGGCTCGTCGTAGCCGGGCATGTGGTGGATCACCACAACGCCGCCGAACGGGCCCTGGCTCATCGGCCGGGCCAGGTAGGCCTCGATCTCGTCGCCGCCGTCGCCGCGGATGGTGACGGTCTCGGACAGCATCGCGTCGTACATCGGTTATCAGGTATCCCTTCGCGTCCCGACAGTGCGGTGCGATCTTACTGCGGGACGGAAATGTCGGCGGGGCAGGGCACTATGGAAGCATGGGTGAAACGGCTCTTGACGGGTTCTCGCCAGCGACGCGGGCGTGGTTCGAGGGCGCGTTCGCGGAGCCTACCCTGGCGCAGGCGGGGGCCTGGCGGGCGATCGGCAAGGGCGAGGACACGCTGGTCGTCGCGCCGACCGGGTCGGGCAAGACGCTGGCCGCGTTCCTGTGGGCGATCGACAGGCTCGCGGCGGTCCCGCCGCCGCAAGACCCGAAGCTGCGCTGCCGGGTGCTGTACGTTTCGCCGCTCAAGGCGCTGGCGGTGGACATCGAGCGGAACCTGCGGGCGCCGCTGACCGGGATCCGGCAGGCCGCACAGCGGCTCGGGTTGCCCGAGCCGGCCATCACGGTCGCGATCCGCACCGGGGACACCGCGGCCGAGGAGCGCAGGAAGCTGGTGACCAAGCCGGCCGACGTCCTCATCACCACGCCGGAGTCGCTGTTCCTGCTGCTCACCTCGCAGGCGAGGGAGACGCTGCGCGGGGTGGAGACGGTGATCGTGGACGAGGTGCACGCCGTGGCGGGGAACAAGCGCGGCGCGCACCTGGCGCTCTCGCTGGAGCGGCTCGACGCGCTGCGATCCGCGCGCCCGGCGCAGCGGGTGGGGCTGTCGGCGACGGTGCGGCCGGTGGAGGAGGTGGCCGCGTTCCTCGGCGGCAGCCGGGCGGTCACCGTGGTCCAGCCGCCGAGCCCGAAGCGGATCGAGCTTCGGGTCGTGGTGCCCGTGGAGGACATGACGGACCTGGATACCGGCGCTGGGGCCGGGGCTGGGGCGGGACCTGGGGCAGGGTCGGCTGGCGGTGAGTCCGAGGGCGGGCCGGCGCCGAGCCGGTCGATCTGGCCGCACGTGGAGGCGCGGGTGCTCGACCTGATCGAGCAGCACAAGTCCACGATCGTGTTCGCGAACTCGCGGCGGCTGGCGGAGCGGCTGTGCGGGCGGCTGAACGAGCTGGCGGCGGAGCGGGCCGGTCTTCTGGACGCTGCGCCGGCCGGTGCTGGCGGGCGCACGCCGGCCGAGCTCATGGGGCAGGCGGGCGCCGGGGCGGGGGCACCCGCGGAGGTGGCTCGTGCGCACCACGGCTCGGTGTCCCGGCAGGAGCGGGCCGAGATCGAGGAGGCGCTCAAGGCGGGCAGGCTGCCCGCGGTCGTCGCGACCTCGAGCCTCGAGCTCGGCATCGACATGGGCGCGGTTGACCTCGTCGTCCAGGTCGAGGCGCCGCCCTCGGTGGCCAGCGGCCTGCAGCGGGTCGGCCGGGCCGGGCACAACGTCGGCGACGTCTCCCGCGGCATCATCTTCCCCAAGTACGCCGGGGACCTGGTCCAGTCGGCGGTGGTGGCCGAGCGGATGCGGGACGGCCAGATCGAGGAGCTGCGGATCCCGCGCAACCCGCTCGACGTGCTGGCGCAGCAGGTCGTCGCGATGACCGCGCTTGACGACTGGCCGGTGGACGAGCTGGAGCGGACGGTGCGGAAGGCCGCGCCGTTCGGCGGGCTGACCAGGCCGGTCCTCGAGGCCGTGCTCGACATGCTGGCCGGGCGCTACCCGAGCGAGGAGTTCGCCGGGCTGCGGCCGCGCATCATCTGGGACCGGGTGACGGGCATCGTCAGGTCCAGGCCGGGGGCGCAGCGGCTGGCCGTTACCAGCGGCGGCGCGATTCCCGACCGCGGGCTGTTCGGCGTGTTCCTGGCCTCTTCCGGTTCCGGGGAGGGGCGCCAGCCGCGCCGGGTGGGGGAGCTCGACGAGGAGATGGTGTACGAGTCGCGGGTCGGGGACGTGTTCGTGCTCGGCGCGAGCTCCTGGCGGATCGAGGACATCACCCCGGACCGGGTGCTGGTCACGCCCGCTCCCGGGCAGCCGGGGCGGCTGCCGTTCTGGCACGGCGACACCCCGGGGCGGCCCGCCGAGCTCGGCCGGGCGATCGGGGCGGCGTGCCGGTCGCTTGCCTCTGCCTCCGAGTCGGACGCCGCGGCTGCGCTGGCCCGGGCGGGCCTGGACGAGCTGGCGGCGCGGAACCTGGTCAGGTACCTGGCCGACCAGCGCGCGGCCACCGGGTACGTGCCCGATGACCGGACCCTGGTCCTCGAGCGGTTCAGGGACGAGCTCGGCGACTGGCGGGTCGTGCTGCACAGCCCGTACGGCGACCGGGTGCACGCGCCGTGGGCGCTGGCCATCGCGGCGCGGCTGCGCGAGCGGTACGGCGGGATGGACGTGCAGGCGCTGCACACCGACGACGGGATCATCATCAGGGTGCCTGATTCTGACGAGCCCCCGCCGGGCGGGATCGCCCTGTTCGATCCGGACGAGGTCT
>JASHTQ010000289.1 GCA_030040475.1 Streptosporangiaceae bacterium | reverse complement strand
CGATCGCGCCGAAGGTGACCGAGAAGGCCGCGAACCCGAGCGCGAGCACGGCCAGCACGAAGATCGGAACGTACAGTCTCATCGATGCTCGCTCCCTCCCTGCTCCGGATGCCAACTGCTTATCCTAGGGACTGCCTGCATGACCCCTCACTCAGGGTTTGGTGCGAGTTTGGTCAGGCCGTTGACCAGCCGGTCTGCCGCGTCTCCACCCGGATCGGTCAGGTTGGCGAGCAGCTTGAGCGCGAACCGCATCAGCGCCGGGCGCGACATGCTGTGCCTGGTGGCGAAGCGCATCAGCCCAGGCCGGCCGATCAGCTTCACGAACACGCGGCCGAGGGCGTAGTAGCCGCCGTAGGCGTCGGCCAGCGCCTGCGGATATCCCGCCAGCACCCGTTCGGTCTCCGCCCGCCGCGCCCTGGCCAGCGCCTGGACGATCGTCCGCGCCAGGATCTCGCCCGATTCCATCGCGTAGGCGATGCCCTCGCCGTTGAACGGGTTCACCATGCCGCCGGCGTCCCCGACAAGCAGCAGCCCGTCGTGGTAGCACGGTGTCCTGTTGAAGCCCATCGGCAGTGCCGCGCCCCGGATCGGCTGGGTGCGGTTCTCCTCGGTGAACCCCCACTCGGCCGGCATGCCCTTCAGCCACCGGCGCAGCAGCGCGTGATAGTCGGTGTGGCCGAACGCCGCGCTGGTGTTCAGCAGGCCGAGGCCCACGTTGGAGGTCCCGTCGCCCATGCCGAAGATCCAGCCGTAACCGGGCAGCAGCCGGTCGCCGTCCCACAGGTCGAGCCAGGACTCCAGGTAGTCGTCGTCGTGCCGCGGCGTTGTGTAGTAGGTCCGCACGGCCACGCCGAGCGGCCTGTCGACCCGCTTGTGCAGCCCCATCGCCACCGACAGCCGGGATGAGTTGCCGTCCGCGGCCACGATGACGCGCGCGTGGTAGGCGCGCTCGCCCGCTCCGTCCGGCCTGGCGGTCACCCCGATGATCCGGCCGGTCCGCTCGTGCAGGACGGGCCCGGTGACGGTGACGCCCTCCTGCAGCCGCGCGCCGACCTTCTCCGCGCGGCGGGCCAGGGTCTGGTCCAGGTCGGTGCGCCCGCGGACCAGCCCGTAGCCGGGATAGCTGGCCAGCTCGGGCCAGGCCAGCTCCATCCGCTTGCCCGCGCCGATGACGCGCAGGCCCTTGTTCCGCACCCAGCCGTCCTGCTCGCCGACGCTGATGCCCATGGCCACCAGCGCCTTGACCGCGCGCGGTGTCAGGCCG
Organism: Streptosporangiaceae bacterium; assembly: GCA_030040475.1. Next base: position 3,837 of record JASHTQ010000289.1, on the reverse strand, counting down.
TCACCGCACACCTTCTCCCGCGGGAACCGCGACTTCTCCAGCACCAGGACGTCGAGCCCGGCCTGGGCAAGGTAAAAGGCGGTCGTCGAGCCGGCCGGCCCGGCGCCCACGACGATGACATCCGCGTCGGCAGGCCGGGCGGAGGGCTGGGAGATGGGCCGCGAGATGGGGCTGTCGTGCTCGGTCACTTGGTCAGATCCTGGCATTTCTTGTGAACCGCTTCACAATCTCTTTACTTATCCTAGACCCGCGAGGGCCGGCGCCCCGCGTCGGGTCAATGCGGGCCTGCCGCCGCCTCAGCGCCGCCGGCCGACGTGCACCGCGACCACGCCCGCGCTCAGGTCGCGCCAGCGGACGGCCGACCAGCCTGCCGCCTCGATCATGTCGGCCAGTTCGGCCTGATCCGGCCAGTCCGCGATCGACTCGGCGAGGTACTCGTACGCCTCGGGATTGCGGGCCGTCCTTCGCGCGATCGCGGGCAGGACGTCGATCAGGTAACGCCGGTACAGCTTATCCAGCGCGGACACGGTGATCGTGCTGAACTCGCACACCACGAGCCGCCCGCCGGGCCGGGTCACCCGGCGCATCTCGGCCAGCGCCGCGGCGGGGCTGGCCACGTTCCGCAGCCCGAACGAGATCGTCACCACGTCGAACGCCTCGTCCCGGAACGGCAGCCGGAGCCCGTCGCCCGCGACGAAGCTCAGTCGCCCGGGGCCGACGATCCCCCGCCTGGACTTGCCCTGTTGCAGCATGCCGAGGGAGAAATCGCAGGCCACGCAGTCGGCGCCGGCGGCGGTGAAGGTCAGCGAGGAGGTCCCCGTGCCGGCCGCGAGGTCGAGCACGCGGTCGCCGGGGGCCGCCCGGACGATCCGCGCCACCGCGCGCCGCCACAGCCTGACCTGGCCCGCGGACAGGATGTCGTTCAGCAGGTCATAGCGCCCGGCGATGGCATCAAACATCGCGGCGACGTCGACCGGGCGCTTGTCGAGGTCGGCTCTGTTAGCCCCGCTCGCCTCCGGGGCGCTTTTGCGGCGCGTCCTTCCCTCCTCGCTCATAGCGATCACCCTACGGTGATCACAACAATGGTGGCCGCTGCCAGGGCTGGTCGAGGACATGCTGGGCGAGGAACGCGAACACGGTCTCGTACCAGATCCGCGCGTTGCCCGGGGTCAGGATCCAGTGGTTCTCGTCCGGGAAGTAGAGGAACTTGGCATCCGCGCCGTGCCTGGACAGGTCCCACCACAGCCGCAGTGCCTCGCCCACCGGGACCCGGTAGTCCTTGTTGCCGTGGATGACGAGCATCGGCGTGCGGATCTGGCCGATGTGCCGGTGCGGCGAGTTCAGCTCGTACATCTCCGGGTTGCGCAGCGGATCGCCGAACTGCGGCCGCCAGAACATCGGGTGGTCCGTGGTGCCGAACATCTGGTCAAGCGCCCACAGCCCGGCGTGGCTCACGATCGCCTTGAAGCGGTCGGTGTGGCCCGCCATCCAGTTCGCCATGTATCCGCCGTAGGAGCCGCCCATCATCGCGACCCGGCCCGCGTCGATGTCCGGCCTGGCCACCACGGCGTCGGTCACCGCGATGACATCCGCATACGGCCGCGCCCCCCACTCGCGGTGGGCGCGGGCGATGAATTCCTGGCCGTATCCGGTGGAAAGGGCCGGATCCGGCAGCAGCACGGCGTAGCCGCGGGCGGCCATCAGCCACGGATTCCATCGCCACGACCACGAATTCCAGCTGCTCATCGGCCCGCCGTGCACCCACAGCAGCAGCGGCGCGGGGCTGTCGGCCGACGCCGAGGACGGCAGCACGAGCCAGCCGCGGATCCGCTGCCCGTCCTCGGCGGCGGCCTGCACCTCCTCGACCCGCCCCGGCACGGCGAGCGGGACGCCCGGGCACTCGAGGGCGGTCGGGCCGGCCGCACCGTCCAGGTCGATGCGGACCGGGGTGGGCGGCGAGCCGACCGCGGCGCGCAGCGCGTACAGGTACCGGCCGTCGGGGCTGAGGCTCAGGTCGGAGTACGCGCCGTCGCCGGTGACGCGGGTGACGGCGCCGCTGGCCACGTCGACCCGGAATACCGGCCGCCTGCCGTCGTCGTCGGCGACGAAGTACACCTCGCGGGAATCACCCGACCAGGTCGGCTCCAGCGGCCAGCGGTCCAGGCCGGGCAGCAGGTCACGTTCTGACCCGCCGGACGAGTCCGCGCCGTTGATGCCGAGCAGCACGAGCGTGATGTCGAGCGGGCGCTCCGCGGTGCCGCGGGTCTCGCGCTGGCAGACGACGAACCGCCCGTCGGGCGAGACCCGGGGGCCGGAGAAGTTGAACTCGGGCGCGCTGAGCAGGACCCGGCGCTTCCCGGTGGCCACGTCGATCGTCACGAGTTCCGAATGCGACTGGCCCGCGGGGTTCCACAGCCACCATCCGGTCAGCACCGACGTCCCGTCCGGGGTCAGCTCGAACGCCTGGTCATCGAGCGCCCGCCCGGGCTCCGGCGTCAGGTCCCGCAGCCCGGCGGCCGTGTCTTCCCCCGGGGGCTCGACGGCGAACAGCCTGAGCTGGTCCGGGCCGAGGTCGTGATCCCAGAACCGGATCGGCGAGGACTCGTGCAAGATGGCCGTCACCCCGGCGTCCGCGCGCTCCTTGCGCAGCCGCGCGTCGTCCGCGCCGCTGTCCGTGTCCTCCGTGCCGCCGGCCGACGGCAGCACCGGCGAGGTGACGACGATGGCGCCGGCCAGGCCGGCGACCTCCGCGGCGGCGATCCCGCCGGGCAGCCTGACGACCGGCCTGGCCTCGCCCTCGCCGGCCGGCAGCAGCCACAGCGCGGCGACGTCGGGAGCCGTGCCGTCCTGCCGCGCCTTGTCGACGCCGGGATCCGGCCGCTTGGAGGTGAACAGCAGCGACCCGTCCGGCAGGAAGCGCGGGCCGGCCTCGCCCTCCGCGGACCTGGTCAGCCGGCGGGCCGGGCCTCCCCGCGGGTCGATCCGCCACACGCTGGTCAGGTACTTCTTGCCGTCGGCGCTCAGGGTCTGGACGGCCGCCGCCAGCCAGCTTCCGTCCGGCGAGAGCCGCAGCGAGCCGATCCGGGGTATCGCCACGAAATCGCCCAGGTCATGGAATCGTGTCGTGGTCCCGCTTCCGGCCGCCCAGTCAGCGCTCACATTCACTCCCGGTTTCGGTGTCGATAAGCCGCAATTCGCACCATACCCAGGCGCGCGTTACGTGACGCCCGCGCGACGGCACGCAGACCCGTGACGGGACTCACCCGGACGGCACGACGATGTGCTTGACCTCTGCCATGTAGCGGTTGGCGGCCGCGGCGGCCTGGTCGGGACCGCTCCCGGCCTCGCGCGCGTGCATGTACGCCGCGTACCAGTCCCACCAGTTGTGCGGCGGCGCGACCGCCTCGAACTTGCCGTGATGCTCCGCGGTCTCGTGCAGCAGGCCGGCAAGCGCCTCGATGTCCATGGGTGATCTCCTCTCTGGCGCCAACACTCCCACCCGCCACCGCCCTTCGCACCCGTAGACCCCCCGGCCGACCCGTCCAGACCGCAACGATGTAAGGACGTGGCGGTTATAACCGCCACAGGCTTACATCGTTGCCGCCGGGCCTGGTGACTGAGCGACCGGCGGGGCAGGCGGGGCTGGCGGAAGCAGGCAGGGCTGGCGGAAGCAGGCAGAAGCCGCGCAGGAGCCGTGCCGTCAGCCGGCCTCGGTGATCATCGCGGCGCCGACGGTCGCGTTGGTGGCCTCGTCGATGAGGATGAGGCCGCCGGTGGCGCGGTTCCTTGCGTACGGGTCGCAGAAGATGGGCTGGGTGAGGCGGAGCCGGACCCGGC
>JASHTQ010000288.1 GCA_030040475.1 Streptosporangiaceae bacterium | reverse complement strand
GAGCTGTTCGAGGAGTTCGCCACGCTCTATAAACTCCTGCACGCCTCCAGGTTCGAGACAGCAGAAGGCGCGCCCCCGTCCTCCTGCCGGATGGAACGCTGGCGCGTCGAGGCCATCGAGGCCGGTACTCGCGCCCTCAACCAGCTCCGCGATGGCGTCCGCGAAGCCATTGAGGAACTCGGCACCGGATTCCTCCGTCACCCTGACAACAGCGAGTTCCGAGAGAACTTCGACAAGGAGAAAGCCAAGCGCGCCCTCCTTCGCCTCGTCTACCGGCTCCTCTTCTGGTTCGTCGCCGAAGATCGCGACGTTCTCCACCCCGATGGCACCGATCCGAAGGCCAGAGCCCGCTACGACCGGTACTTCTCCGCGCGCCGTCTCCGCGCCGCGTCCCTACGCCGGGTCGGCGCCGCGCACGGCGACTGCTGGCAGTCCGTCAGCCTGGTGCTAAACGGTCTGGGCCACGAGAACGGCCTGTCCCACCTCGGCCTGCCCGGACTCGGCGGCATCTACGACCATGACGACACGGACAGTGTGCTGTCCGGATTGTCGATCAGCAACGAGCACTTCCTCGCTGCGGTGAAGAAGCTGGCCCGCGTCTACGACAAGCGCTCCACCCGGTACCGCCGCGTCGACTACCGTAACCTCGGCGCCGAAGAGCTCGGCTCGATCTACGAGTCCCTCCTCGAACTCGTCCCCGACCGCTCCCTCGCAGACCGCACCTTCATCCTCGACGTCGTGGCCGGCAACCAGCGCAAATCCACCGGCGCCTACTACACCCCGACCTCCCTCATCGACTGCCTCCTGGACAGCACCCTGGACCCGATCCTCGACGACGCCACCAAGCAGGCCGAGGTCGCTGCCACCGCGGCGGGCGCCGATGTGTCCGAGGCCATCGCCGAGGCCCTGCTGGCCATAACGGTCTGCGACCCCGCCTGCGGCTCCGGCCACTTCCTCGTGGCCGCGGCCCGCCGCATCGCCAAGCGCCTCGCCGCCGTCCGCGAGCGCAACCCCGAACCCCCCGTCGAGGCACTCCGCCATGCACTCCGCGACGTCATCGGACGCTGTATCTACGGCGTCGACCTCAACCCGATGGCCGTCGAACTCGCCAAGGTCTCCCTCTGGCTGGAAGCCCTCGACCCCGGCAAGCCCCTCTCCTTCCTCGACGCCCACATCAAGTGTGGTAACGCCCTCATCGGCGCGACCCCGGCCCTCATCGCCAAGGGCATCCCTGACGAAGCGTTCAAGGCCGTCGAGGGCGACGACGAGAAGTGGGCCGCGTTCCTCCGCAAGACCAATGAGAAGGAACGCATTGGCCAGGGCACCCTGTTCGACATCGACGAGATCAGGCCCCGGTCCAACACCGATCTCGCTGTTGGCCTCACCCGAATCGGCGCCCTCCCTTCTGGGTCGCTCGGCGAGGTCCACCGTCAGGCCGCCGCCTACACCGAGTGGTTGAAGTCGGCAAAGCGTCAGCGGGACCTGGACATAGCCGACGCTTGGTGCGCCGCCTTCATGTGGCTCAAGACCAAAGACGCCCCTCCTCCCGTCACCTACAAAGTCTTCCGCGACTTCGAAAAGGACGACGGCACCCTCCTTGCTGCTTCGGTAACCACCGAGGTCGACCGCCTCCGCGACGAGTACGCCTTCTTTCACTGGCACCTGGAGTTCCCCGACATCTTCCACGTCCTCGGTAGCGGTGGATCAGATATTAACCCCGATACCGGCTGGGCTGGCGGGTTTACCGTCCTGCTTGGGAACCCGCCCTGGGACAAGGTCGACTTCGAGGACAAGAAGTACTTCGCCTCCGTTGAGCCGGCCATAGCCGCGATGGCAGGTCAGACCAGGCGACATCGCATCGATGAATGGGAGCAGGAACACCCGGAGGAGGGGGAGCTATATCGGGCCGCGCGACGTGTAAAGAAGGCAACATTCGGCTTCGCAAATAACTCGAAGGCATACCCCTTCTGCTCACGAGGGCTGACTGCACCGGGTGTAAATTCTCTCCAGACCGATCAACTTTTCGCTGAACGGTTCGCTGCACTCGTTGCGCTAGCCGGGCGGGTCGGCTGCATTATCCCTACGGCGATTGCTACCGGCGCAGGTGGACAGTTCTTGTTCGGCGAGTTCACTAGGCGCGGCGCGGTCGCCTCGCTTTACGATTTCGAGAACCGCAGGCAACTCTTCGGAGATGTGCACTTGGGACAGAAATTCTGTCTGCTATCATTGACCGGCACGGGAATACGTGAGCCGGCCGCTCGGTACGCTTTCCTCCTGCTGGACGTCGCTGATCTCGATGACCTGAATAGGGTTTTCACTCTGTCCCCCGAAGACATCGCGGCGATCAACCCGAACACGAGGACCCTGCCAATCTTCCGCAGCCGCCGTGACGCCGATCTCACCGTTGCGATTCAGGGGCGTATCCCAGTGTTGTGGGACGAGAAGAGGCGGGAGGGCAACCCGTGGGGCATTAGGTTCAAGAACCTCTTCAACATGACCGACGATTCGGATTTGTTCCGTACCCGTGAACGGCTAGAGCGCGAGGGCTGGCAGCTGCGAGGCAACGTCTTCACCCGCGACAAAAAGCAGATGCTCCCACTGTACGAAGCGAAGATGGTCGACTTCTTTAATCACCGTGCGGCCGACGTTATTAAGAGCGAGACGGCTGTCACGCGTCAGAATCAGCCCAGATACCTTACCACCTTGGAACTGCAGGACCCCGCTAGGAGCGCTATTCCGCTGAATTGGATCAGTGAGGACGGTTCGATTCTCAGCGTACGTAATGGCGAGGATGTGGAGATCGCTGGAGTTTCTGAACGCCTGACAGAGGCGGCCTGGGAACGTGACTGGCTCTGCGGCTGGAGCGACGTCACCGCTTCGACCAACGAGCGGACTGCCATCCCAGCCTTCGTGCCTCGAGCCGCAGTAGGACATACGTTCCCATTGTTCCTCCCGCGCGTCGCACCGAGCTTCGTCGGGTCGCTCATCGCCGCCCAGTCCTCGCTGGTCTTCGACTTTGTCGCCCGGCAAAAGGTTGGCGGCACCCACATGAACCTGTTCATCTGGAAGCAGTTGCCCGTACCGACGCCTCCGATGCTCGAACCGCACCTCCCGTTCATCGTCCCCCGTGTGATCGAACTCGTCTACACCGCCTATGATATGACGCCCCTAGCCCGTGACTTGGGCGACGAGGGCGAGCCGTTTCGCTGGGACCAGGACCGCCGCGCTGAGCTCCGCGCCGAGCTCGACTCGTTCTTCTTCCGGCTGTACGGCATTCACGACCGGGACGACGTGGATTACATCTGCGAAACATTCCAGACCGAGACAGGCGGCCTCAAGCACAACGACATCAACAACTACGGCACCTACCGCACGAAGGACCTGGTGCTCGCCGCCTACGATGCAATGGCTGCTGCCGACGCTACGGGCGTCATATACGAATCCCCGCTGGTGCCCCCGCCCGGCGAAGGCCCCCGCCACCCCGCCCGGTGATGCCATCCGGTTGCCGAGCTCGCGACAATCAGCATTCAATGTCGGGCGCCCTCCACGCCGCTCGGACAACGGCGCCGGTACCGATTTCTCCGATCTTCTGCGCCCACTGCAGCGATGACGTCGCAGCAATCGGCCTTACTTGGTATCTCTCAGGATGGAAGGAACGGGCTCGGTGAACCGCTGTAGGACAGGTACAAGTGGTCACGGGCGCGAGTGCAGGCGACGAATAGCACGCACCTTTCCCGCTGCAGGTCCTGGGCGTGCGCGACCGGGTCTACGTCAGCGGGAGTTACTGCGGCGGGTGCTGGCACCATGCCCTCGGCGACGCCGATGGCGGCGATGGCCTGGAACTCCAGGCCCTTCATCCCGTGCATGGTCCCGGTCCTCACGGCGCGTCTCTTCCCCTTGGCCGATAGTGAGATGGTCGGGATTTCTTCCATCTCCAGCATGTCGCGAGCCTGCTTGGCCAGGTAGGAGGCCCTGGCCGCCACGCCGATTGCGCTGTGCTCGATTCCCTCACTGAGCCACCTGCGTACCTGCCTGACCAGGGCGGCCAGCTCGTCCTCCCGGGTCCGGTAGCCATGGACCTCCGGGCGCTGTCCGTGCATGGGCGACCAATAGCCGGCCAGGGAATCTACCTCATCGTCAAGGCCGGTGACCGGCGTCTTGCCTAGCAGCGGGACGGCCCAGGCCAGGATCTCCTGTGTCGTGCGGTAGTTCAGGGTCAGCCTTCGACTCCGGCCGCGTACCTGGATGCCGAGCCTGTTGAACGAGACCCGGTTGTCATAAATCCGCTGGTGCGGATCGCCGACGATGAACAGGTCGTCGGGCCCCGCCGACGCCGCCGCGCGTAGTAGCCGCCACTGGGCCGGGTGCAAATCCTGCGCCTCGTCGATGATCACGTGCCGGTACGGGGCGGCGAGGGACTCGCGCAGGATGTGCGCGGCCTCGTTGGCCAGCTGGAGATAGGTCGAATGTCTCTCTGCCTGCAACTCTCCTACGACCTGCTGGGCCAGCCTCCAGACCTGGCTGCGCTGGGACTTGCCCAGCGGAATTCCCTGACCGGCGCGCAGGCATGTCAGGTACTGCTGCTCGGTGTGCAGGTCCTGAGCGAGGATGACATGTTCCCATTCGCGGTTTAGGAAAGTCGGCATGAACGGCAGGCCGGCCTGGCTGGCCGCTTCGGACCAGCGCTGGCTCAGCTCGTGCCCGTCGGCGATGACCGGGCGGCTGCCGCGCGCCTCCTCCACGATGCGATAGGCCAGCCGGTCAACATTAAGGATCTCGACCTGACGCTGGACGTCCTCGTCTTCGGCCAGCATGCCGAACTGTGTCTCAAGTGATTCGGCGAGGTTGCGGGTGAACGTCGTCAGCAAGATCGGCGGCCCGGCGCTCCCCGGCTGCGCGGAGTACAGCTGGGCACTGGCCGCGCTGGCCAGGTACGCCGCCCGGTGCAGTGCCGTGACTGTCTTGCCGGTGCCGGCGCCGCCGGTCACCTGCGCCGGGCCTGCGTACCTGGGCGCGTAGGCGATCCTGCGCTGGGCGGGAGAGAGGAAGACGCGCCAAGCATCGAACGGGTAGGCCAGGATGCGCTGGAGCTCTTCGTGACCGGATACGAAGACGATCTGGCTGGGAGTGCGCTCCATGGCGGCCACCAGATCGCTGGTATCGACGTGTTCCTGCGGCGCTTCGGTCGGCAGGTACTGCGCTACCTCACGCCAGGCCTCCTCGACCGTCATCCCGCAGGCCAGGGTATAGAGCGCGGCATACTGAGCTTCCGGCAGCACCGTCTGCAGGGCTTCCAGGTGGGCCTCGGAACTGAGCAGCCTGATGACGGGCAGGATGTGCTCATCGATGCCCAGGCGGGTCAGGTCAGCATCGCTGACACGAGCGAAAAGCCTGTCATCTGGGGTTCCGGCTACGCTCGCCAGCGATGGCTGCACTTGTTCAAGGGCGGCCTCGTTTCGCACTTCCAGGACACCGAGCGCCTGGTTGACGCTAAACCGGTGGCTAGCGGCGTAGGCATTGGCCTTGTCGTGCGGCATGACCGTGATCAGGCAGTACGTATCGCCCGACTCGGGTGTAAGGACCACGCCCCGCCAGAAGGCGTCGATGCGAATCGTACGTATGCGATCGTCCCGGCTGTTGCGCATTTTTTCGAGATGCAGGCCGGCGTAAGTGTGCGCCTCGAATTTCCCGATCGCAGACTCTACGGCGTTTTGTACGCTTTTTTCCAGCTTTGCGTATTCACCGAGGAAGTTCTTGGCTATAGCCAGGCGGGGCACCGTAGACGCCTCCAGATCTTCGCCTTGTCCGTGCCGGTACCGCTAACCTACGCCAAGGTGAAACGTGCTCTCCAGTAACAGTCTTACCGGGATTATTTGGGTGTGGGCGGCGGCCGATAGCCAAGCTGGTCTAGGCGTTGCTGGGCAATCTCGACCTCATCTTGGGTGAATAGGCTCGCGAACTCTGGTTTCATCACGAGTGCCTCCACGGTGAGATCGAGACGGCCTCGCTCGTAGAGAGCCGTGAACCCGCTCGAGACCTCGGATGGGGCAAGAAGCCGATGTGCCGTCCCGAGCCCGCCGTAGTCGCTCAGCATCGTGAGGAAGTAGGTGGCGGTGTAATTGGCCTCTTTCTTGGCCCGAACGTATACATCTCGCATGGCCCGCTCGAATGAGGCACCTATCTCGGCGGCCTGGTCAGCGTTGAGGGCGCCGCCTTGGTCTGGAGCGCCTGTAGTTTCCATGAGCTTCGATGACTCTGCCGCTGGGCCTGCAGCTTCCTGATTCCGGCGGTGAACGTAGCCGCGAAGCGATTCGATGGTTGTGAAGACCTCGTACCCGATCTCCATGAGTCGCGGCAAGTCCGCTTCTGCCGGGTCGAGCTCAAGGATGACCGGATCGCCCTGCCCCGGCTGCAAGCCTTCCGGCCAGCATGCTTCCGCGATTGCCAGCACCTCGCCGGTAGCCGGGTCCGCCACCTCGCAGTCCATCGCGGGTTCGGTGCAGCCCAGTTCGGTCAACTCGACGATGAGTCTCGCCATCCGCGCCGCGCGGGTATCGGAGTCCTCGGTCTCGTCGATGACTACGATCCTTTCCAGCCTTGCCGCGTCCCTCGGCGCGTGGCCCAGACGCAACCCGTCCAGCAGCGTATTGGCTGCCTTGGCCAGTAGTTCACGGCGGGCGGCGAGGAAATCGGGATAGCGGTCGATGCGCCACAGCTCCGGGTCCTGCGGGATCCACTGCGACGCGAGTGCGCCTGGGTTCTTGGCCTCGACGGCGGGGAAGTAGTCTTCCGGTTTGCGCTTGCCGATGGCCAGGTTGGTGTCCTGGGTCAGGAAGCAGAAGTTGGCGACGGCATTGACCTGGTTCCGCTCGTACCCGTCGGCGTACAGCACGGCCTTGGGGAAGATGTGATGGATCTGCAGGCTTGTGAGGTGACCGAGCAGATGGCTGTGCAGGGGCAGCCCGCTGCCGAAATCCCTGGCCCCCTGCACCCGGGTCAGCAGGTAAAGCAGTGGATAGAACCGAGACCCCTGACCGAAGCCCTCGAAGTCCTGGCCGTCGATCGTCAGGTTTCCGCCGCGCCAGCGCTCCAGCGAGTCAATCAAGCCGACAGCTCCGGACTGGACCGCCGTCTCATAGTCCTGGTTGAGCTTGGTCTCGAGAGAGCCGGCGAAGCGCCCCCACAGCGCGGAATGGACATACCAGTACAGGACCCGGTCGGCCTCCGCCGAATCGGCGAAGCGCCCGCCGCTCGCGTGCAGGAGGCGGCAGATCACCGGGAAGGCGTACCGGCCCATGAGCACACGGTCATGGTCGAGCCCGAGGCGGCCCGCCACCACGTCGAGGAAGTGACTGACGTATCTAGCCGAGGCTTCAAGGGCGTTCTGGAAATCCGCTATCTGCACGTTGTCTAGAGAGCTGAATTCGGCCCGGCCGGTCGCAACGGCCGTTGTGTCGCGCAGTAGCCAGTCCAGATTGAAGGAGAAGCCTTCCTTCTCCCATCGTTCCAGGTGGGTGCGCATGGCCGCGCGGCCTTCCGGCCAGTGCGCGCACTTCTTGGCCAGGGCGAGGTCGCCCTTGGACAGCTTCGTCCCACCCGAGTTGACCCGGTTGAAGATGTCCACCACTTCTTCAACGGTCTTGTCCTCGCCGGTGATCTTCTCTTCGTAAAAGTCTTTGTCGAGAACCTGCCTGAGCCGGGCCAGCCGCTCCATGTACGTAACGATCTTCGGCTGGGTGTCCGGATGCGCGTTCAGCGCCCCGATGTGCTGCTGGAGCCCCTGCGTGAACAGCGCCGTGACGTCGATCCACCGCGGGTCATCGCGCATCTTGGCTGGTGCGTAGAACTCGAACGTCTGGTCCTCGACGTTGAAGCGCAGCCCGGAGAACGCCTTCTCGTCGCCTTGGAAGAAAGCCGGAGGCCGCCCTCGGGTAATGCCGTACAGGGATGTGATCCTCTGCTGGCCGTCCAGGATCAGCACCCGCAGGGCCGGGGTCGCCATGGCCTCGCCGCGGACCAGCGAGCCGTCCGCCAGGGTCTCCCAAGTGAGCAGCCCGCCGACCGGATACCCGAGATACAGCGACCGCATCAGCCCGCGGACCTGGTCCCGGTTCCATACGTAGCCGCGCTGGAACTCCGGTAGCAGCACGCTACCCGAGTCGATCTGGTCAAGAATGGCGGCCAACTTGGTCACGATCTCTCCCTCGCCTGGTACTCAAAGAGCGCAAACCCAATAACAGCTGGCGCACTACACGCCGGCCCCGCCCCTCTACATGACGCGTACCAGACACATGCGGTGTGCAAACCTCGCCCGAATTACCTGCCGGAATGCATCCTTTTCGTCTTCGCCATGACGCCTGGCCGTCTAGCATGTCTTTCTGGGTAGCCAGCTCGAAGATGACTGGCAGGGGAGGGTGCGGCCAGTGGTGCGCCTGGCGATCGCGAAAGATTTCCTGGCAGAATACGCGAAGCTCGACAAGAGTACGCAAGTCGCGGTCGACGCGGCGGTCGCTAAGTTCGCTCAGCAAACTCGCAGCGAGCTCTCTCTAGAGACACCGCTGCACAGCCGGGACCACCGGGTCCGCACGATCGGAATCGATAGCGTCTGGTGCGGTGTCGTACTTGCTCCGGACAGCGGCGATACGTATTGCCTGGTCACCGTTCTGCCACACGACAAGGCGAATGCGTTTGCGGCTAGCCACCGATTCAGCGTCAACCAGGCGTTCGGAGTGATGGAAGTCCGCGACGAGGACGCCCTCAGGCAACTGACGCCAACCGACCCGGAAGCCAGGCGGCTGTTCGCCGACGTCAGCGACGCTGACCTGACCCGGCTCGGGGTCGACACGCAGATCCTGTCGGCGGTCCGGCGGCTTACCAACGAGGCCGACCTGGAAGCGCTGCAGTCGGCGTTGCCGGATTCCCAGTACGCCGCGCTGCGCGCTTTGGCTTGCGGGATGACCGTGGATGAGGCATGGGCCGAGGTCGCCCGGCTCGTCCCCGACGATGCCCTCCCCGCCTACGTGGATCCGGCCGACCTGATCTCCGCCATGGAGCGCACCCCCGGCCAGATCACCTTCGTCTCCGGGCAGGAGGAGCTGCAGTTCATCCTGGCGCACCCCTTCGCAATGTGGCGTACGTTCCTGCACCCGAGCCAACGAAAGATCGCCTACCGCCCCAGCTATTCCGGTCCGGCCCAGGTTACCGGCGGGCCCGGCACCGGCAAGACAGTGACCGTACTGCACCGCGCGGCTTTCCTGGCCGGGCGGACGGCTGAGCCGATCCTTGTGACCACCTTCAACGGCAACCTGGCCGAATCGCTCAGCGCCCAGCTGGATCTCCTGGTCACCGATGCCGCCGTGCGCAGCCGGATCGAAGTGCTCAACGTGGATCGGCTGGCCTACCGCCTGGTCAAGCAGGCCCGCGGTAGTCCAGTCATCCCTGACGAGCGAGAGCTGCGCGCTCGCTGGGCAGAGGCTGCCGCCGATATCGGGCTGGCTTTTACCCCCGCGTTCCTGAAGAACGAATGGGAGCAGGTAATCCAGGCGCAGGATCTCCACACCGAACAGGCCTACCTGACCTGCCTGCGTACCGGCCGGGGCCGCCCGCTGGCCAAGGCCCAGCGCAGCCAGGTCTGGCACGTCGCGCAGCGGATTACCGCGGAGCTCGCCGCGGCCCGGCAGTCCACCCACTTCCAACTGGCCAACGAGGCCACGCAGCTGCTCCGGCAGGCGGGATCGCCGTGCTACCGGCACATCCTGGTGGACGAGGGCCAGGACCTGCACCCCGCCCAGTGGCGGCTGCTCCGCGCCGCCGTCGCAGAGGGGCCCGATGACCTGTTCATCGCGGCCGACCCGCATCAGCGCATCTACGACAACCGGGTCTCCCTGACCAGCTTGCGGATCAGCGTCCGTGGCCGCAGCCACCGGCTGTCCCTGAACTACCGGACCACCCAGGAGATCCTGGCCTGGGCTCTGCCGCTACTCGGCACCGACCCGGTGGCCGGCCTGGACGGCGAGGCAGACTCGCTGCTCGGCTACCGCTCGCCCATGCACGGCCCGCGTCCGCTGGGATGGAAGGCGTCCAGCCGGGCCGAGGAATTCAGTCTTCTCGCCGAACGAGTCCGTGGTTGGATCGCCGCCGGTATCGAGCCTCAGGCCATCGGCGTGGCCGCCCGGTCCGCCGCCTTGGTCCGCGAGGCACGCGAGGCGCTGACCGCCGCAGGCGTCACGACCCTATCGGTCAGCGGCCGCAGCGGCATCCCGGCCGTCCGGGCCGGCACCATGCACGCCATGAAGGGCCTGGAGTTCCAGGCGGTCGCGGTCATCGGCGTCGAGCAGGACATGATCCCGGAACCGGGAGCCGTTACCCCTGAAACCGAGGATGCCCTCGCCCACGCGCAGGACCTGCAGCGGGAACGATGCGTATTGTTCGTCGCGTGCACCCGGGCCCGGGACCACCTCTACGTGTCCTGCACCGGCGAGCCAAGCTCGTTCCTTCCTCCGGGCGTAGTCGAACTGCCCTCGCCTCCTGTGCCCACCCCGGCTCCACCGGCACCTCCTGCCCGCACCGCGCCCACGGCCAGCGCAGATGCGGATCATCCGCGCAAGGTCAGCAAGCGGGAACTGCTGCGCCGGCGCGAGGAGGCATGGGAGCCGCGACTGAGAAGCGCGTCGCTGGTCGCGGAGGTCGACCTGCTTCCCCGCCACACCGATCAAGTCGCATCGGTGCTGGGCCGTCTCTACGATGAGCTGAGGGATCCCCGGACCGAGGGGCAGGCATTCCTGCTTCAGTGGCCTGCCTGTCTGGCCGCGGCTATGGCGGGAGTGGCGGCCAGCAACTACCACGGCGGAATCTACTGGCCGCAGCTGTGGGAGATCGCGGAGTACCACGGTAGCGCGCAGGATCAGAGCATCTGGGGGGATGCCTTCAATCAGGCGACCGAGCGCCTGGGCATGGCGACGTTCCCCGATCTGCCGCTGCGCTACGTCGGGCCGATCCTGATGCACGCCGGCCTGCCGAGCTACTGCCTGGGCGGCTATTTCCGGATGCTGCTAACCCGGCGCCGCCTTGAGCCTGGGCTCGACGCCGAGAGCTTCCTGGCCTGGGCGACGGCTCCAGGGCGGGATCTTCGGCTGGCAGAGCTGCATGTGCCCGCCAGGCGGTTCCTTACCCAAGGCGGGGACTATGCCCTCGACGTGATCGACCGTAGCCTGGACTTGCTGGACCGCCTGTCCGAGACCGATCCCGACCTGGACGGCGTCCGGCTCCCGGTGCGCATCGTCGAGGCCGCACGTTCCGAAGTCGCGGAGCAGGGCCTTGATCGGTCGGCGCGGCGAAGCGAGACCGCGACGCACCGATCGGCCCCACGCCCGCGGATCGGACTCGAACCCTACGGGATGGGCGTACAGGTGATCCTGCCCGCCGTCGGCGAGATGCCTGACGGGGTCGCGACCTGGCGGGTAACCGCCGACGGCGATCCGGTCACGGTGCGCAGCCGTGCTCAGTGGGTCGGGTCCGCCGAGGCCGCCCCGCAGACCGCCCACCCGCTGACCCGGCCGGTACGCTCCGTCCAGATCGCGCTGTCTGGCTGGGATCACGTGACCGAACTGGATGTCGTCCAGCCCTCGGACCCGATCCTGTTCTTCGCCGAGGACGGCAGGCGGCTTCCGGCCAACCTGCCCCTGCCACCGGATCATGTCTGGCTGCTGCGCCCCGCCGACCGCGACCTAGCCGCCATCGGCGAATTGCGGGTCGTCACCGAGACCCCGGTGCCGTTCGGCTGGGAAGGCTGGCACCTGCAGCTCGCCTCCTTGGAGAAAGCCAGCTCCATATCGCTGGCGGGCGGCCCGCGGCATGTCATCCAAGGGTACGGCCGCCCCCGCCTCCTGCTCGGCGAACCGCTCGCCGGCGTCACCACCCCGTACGGCTCGCCCGTCTACGCTGAACCGCCGCGGCTATGGCTTCCCGACGCACCCGGCTCTGTTATCAGCTGGCACGTCGACGTCCGGTCGGCCGCGGGCGGTGCCGCGTTCGTTTCCCGGGAAATCGACCAGACCGGGGCGATCGACCTGTGGGCAGGCGCTCCGAGGCCCATCCTCGGAGCGTTCGATATCACGGTGCGCGGACCGCTAGGCCGCGGGATGCGCCGGACCGTCTTCATCGCCGAGGGAGTCTCGGTCAGTTACCGGCCCGCCGTCCGGGTACTCCGGATGAGCGGCCTGGAGCCAGGCGACGCCGAGTTGCGAGCCCCGGTCGGGGCGGCGGCCAAACCCGCCCGCCTCAGCTTCGGCCTGGCCGATCGGGCCCGCATCGCGGAACTGCTTGCCGGTGCCGAGACCGAGCCGGTCGTGATCACGCCGCCGCACATCGAGCTGCTGTGCGCGGGCGCGGGCGCGACGACCTGGACCGCGGCGCCGATTCACGCGGCCACCGAAGCTGTGGCGGATCTCGGCCGCCTGCTCGTGCGGGCTCCCGGGACGATCATCAAGGCCGACCTTGAGGTGTGGGCCGGGGCCCAGCGGGTCCAGGTGATCCCGCCGAGCGGTCAGCAGGTACCCGGCCTGACCGGCTATGACTTGGCCCGAGCGGCCGAGACCGTCGCTCATCACGGCCGAGCCGAGTTGCGCCTGCCCTGGCCTCAGGGTGCCATGCCGGTTGGCGTGATCCGGCCCCGACAGCTGGCCAGCGGCGCCGAGATCAGCTCCGGCCAGCTCAGGATCCGTGACTGCGCGCATATCGAGGGACTGACAGCGGCCCTGTACCTGGTCCGCGCGCCGTGGCGCGCGCCGGTTATGGTGCCCGTCCCGAGCGACGGAGTGATCGAGCTGCCGCCCGGCGCCCGCGACGCAGGCCCGCTGCGCGTCCTGCTGCGCGTCGAGGATCCGTGGACCGTCACCGAGTGGCCTGACTGGCCAGGCCGCAGCGCCTATGCGTGCGACGCACCTGGCTTCCCGGTCGGTGCTGACCCGGAAGAGGAAGCTCTGTCCCGGTTCCTGGCCGGGCAAGCCGACCTGCCTGCGCCGGGCCTCCAGGTGGAACGCTTGTGGCGGCTCATGCACCTAGCCGAGGAACTCATCGGTGCCGGCGCCCCGGCCAGCCTCCGCCAGCGTTGCTCGGCCGCCCTGCGCGACCAGCCGGTCACGGCGCTGATCGGGTTCCTCAACGCCGGTCTCGATTCTGGTGCCTGCGTGACCGGCTTGATCAGCAGCGGGCTGGCCGCCGAATGGCCGCCCGCCACCGAAGCCACGCGAGCAGCCGAACGACTGTGGGACACGGTCCCGGCGGCCGCCGCGGTGCTCTGCAGCCGATCCCTGTCCGAACCGCCCGGCGCCGCCCGAGACGGCTCAGCCGCCATCCTCGACGCGGCCCGGGTCCAGTGCGGGCCGAACCTGGCCGTCATCCTCGACGGCGATCGTGACCCCTGCGCCCAGGTCGGCCAGTTCGGGCCGGACGCCGAGCGGATGGCGGTCCTGTCCGCCGAGCAAGTCGAGGCGGTCTGGCAAGCCGCCGCCGTGGTCCCGCAGGCCCTGCTTGACGCCGACACCCGGGCCGTCGCCGCCCGGCAGATGTTCGACGCCCGCCGGTCAGCCGAGCTGACCCGGGCCGCGCGCGAGGCCACCTCCATAGTCCGCTCCGCGGAACGTTTGGTGGCCGTCTCCCCGTACCGGGCCGCGATGGCGCAGATCGCGGCGCGCCGCCACCCCGACGGGAAGGGTGGCTGGCTGGCGCTGCCTGCCGTGTCCACGGCGCTGGCCCTGGTGGCTCGCATCGCGGCGCGCGGCGACGAGGCCTGCCGATCCTTCGAACGCGGCTGGCGGGACTGCTGGGCCGGCCTGGCCCGTCAGGCGCCCGACCTGGTCGGCATCGACCTGGTGCTGGCCGAAGCCCTTATCGCCGGGACGGGTCGTGCCCGGCTCGCAGAGGACACGGCATGACGTCGACCTTTGACCCGCTGGCCACCAGCAACCTGATCATCGACGGCTACCAGCGGTACCTCAAGTCCCTGCTGCCGGTGCGCGATGCGCGTATCGCCGCAGCCTTGGACAGCGAGATAGCGCGGAGCCTGCTCACCAAGGGGCCGCTGCTGGAATCCTCGCCGCCGTACCAGCACGGTGCGTCCCTGGCCGGCCTCATTGCCCGCGGCGTCCTGGATCCCGCCTTCCACCGCCTGGCCAGCGACACGCTGCCGATGAACCGGCCGCTCTACCTTCACCAGGAGCAGGCCATCCGCAAGGTCACGGCCGGGCGCAACATCGTTGTGGCCTCGGGGACCGGGTCGGGAAAGACCGAAAGCTTCCTGGTGCCCATACTGAACGCGCTGTCCGCCGAACATGCTCGCGGGGAGCTCGGGCCCGGTATCCGTGCCCTGTTGCTGTATCCCATGAATGCGCTGGCCAACGACCAGATCAAGCGGCTCAGGCAGATGCTCGCGCACGTCCCGCACATCACCTTCGGCCGCTATGTGGGAGACACCCTCCGGGCAGCCCCGGAGGCAGCGGAGAAGTTCGCCCTGCTCAATCCCGGTGAGCCCCGGCTCCCCAACGAGCTCCTCAGCCGTGCCGAGATGCGTGAGCGGCCGCCACACCTGCTGCTGACCAACTACGCCATGCTCGAGTACCTGCTGCTGCGCCCGGCTGACATCGACCTGTTCGAGGGACCGCACGGTGGGCACTGGGGCTTCATCGCCGTCGACGAGGCCCACGTCTACGACGGCGCGAAGGCAGCGGAACTCGCCATGCTCCTCCGGCGGCTACGCGACCGGGTCGCCGCGGGACGTCCTCTCCAGTGCATCGCCACGAGCGCAACCGTGGGCGATGACCCCCGCAAGGTGACCGAGTTCGCGCAGCGGTTGTTCGACGCGGACTTCGAGTGGGTGCTGGGCGACGAGTCCCGGCAGGACCTGGTCCGGGCGACCAGGCGCGACATGCCGGAGGGCCCGTTCTGGGGGCCGCTGGATCCAGCCGCCTACCGTTCTATCGCCCGCGCCGACAACCCGGCGGCCGAGCTTCTGCGCCTGGCCCGCGCACACGGCGCGACCGTTCACGACGACGCGGCGGTTACCTTCGCTCACGAGCGGCGCATCGCTGATCTCAGAGCATTGCTGGCGGCCCGCCCGCGCTTGTTCCGCGAACTTGCTGCCGAGCTGTTCTCGCCGGATGCCGAGCGGGATCAAACCCTCGCCGCTCTCGTCACCGCTGGAGCCCGGATCCGCGACAGTACGGGTTCGGCCGTCTTGTCGGCTCGCTACCACTTGTTCACCCGGGCCAGCGAGGGGGCCTATACCTGCCTATCCAAGGCGGGTCCGCATGTTTCTCTCGCCCGCAGGGAGACCTGCGGAACTTGCTCGGCCGCCATGTTCGAGTTCGCCTCTTGCAAGCGATGCGGCGCCGTGTATCTGTCCGGCTCCGTTCGGCACACCGCGGACGGGCTGGTCTTCGGACCGCGGCAACGTCCCACCGAGCGCCGGACCTGGCTCCTGCTTGGTGATGCCCCCGCGATCGTCGACGAGGATGACGAGACCCTCGAGGAAGTCGGCCGTTCCCTCGACGCTAACGACGCCGTCCTGTGCGCTGTCTGCGGTGTGCTGCATGCGGCTAGCACAAGATCCTGCCCGGGTGCGGCCTGCGGAGGAGCCCTGCTGTGGCCAGTGCGGCGGCTTTCCACCGCCCAGGACACCGTCTCTGGATGCCTGGCCTGCGGAGCGCGTGGCGCCGCGATGGTCCGGCAGTTCGAGACCGGCGGAGACGCCGCCGCCTCCGTCATCACGACGGCCCTCTACCAGGCGCTTCCGGCCGCCGATGACGCAGCGGAGGCGGACCAGCCCGGACAGGGCCGCAAGCTGCTGCTATTCAGCGACAGCCGCCAGGCGGCCGCCTTCTTCGCGCCCTATCTGGAAACGAGCTACCAGAGCATCCAGCACCGGCGCCTCATCGTCGAAGCCTTGTCCCGCGCCGCCGCCGATGAGGCCGCCCACGTCGACGACGTCGCCTACCATCTCGTGCGCGCCGCCGACGTCGCCCACATCTTCCAGCGGCGTCAGGGCAGGCAGGAGCGGCAGCGGCAGACCGCGTTGTGGCTGATGACAGAGATTGTCAGCACCGACGACCGCCAGTCCCTTGAGGGTCAGGGCCTCATGCGGGTCGAACTCGGGGGTGAGCCCGGCTGGCGGCTCCCGCGTGCGCTCGCAGCGCTGGGGCTGAGCGACCAGGAATCATGGGACCTGCTCGGAGAACTCGCCCGGAGCCTGCGACAACAAGGCGCGATCACGATGCCCGAGGGAGTGGATCCTCGCGACGAGCAGTTCGATCCGCGCCGCGGTCCGATTTACGTACGCGGCGAAGCGGCCGAGCCGAAACGCAAGGTGCTCAGCTGGCTGCCGACACGGGGCGTCAACCGGCGGCTCGACTACGTGGCCCGGTTGCTGAAGTCTCTCGGCAGCCCCGCCGACCCCCGCACCGTGCTCAACGGATGCTGGCGTTACCTGGAAGGCCTCCGGGATGGCTGGCTGGTCGCCACCTCAGACGTGCGGCTCGGCCGGGTCTTTCAGGTCGACCACACCTGGCTGAGGCTTTCTCCGGTCGGGCCGGATGACATGATGTACCGCTGCCAGCAGTGCCGCCGCCTGACCTCGGTGTCGCTCCGCGGTGTCTGCACCACCATGGGCTGTACCGGAACCCTGGAAAGCTACTCGGTGCCGGAATTCGGCGAGGACGACGGGCACTACCGTCACCTATACCGCTCGCTCAACCCGGTCCCGCTCAGCGCCAGCGAACACACCGGCCAGCTGACCAGCACGGAAGCGGCTGGCATCCAGCAGCGCTTCATCCGCGGCGAGATCAACGCTCTTTCCTGCTCAACCACCTTCGAGCTAGGTGTGGACGTCGGCGAGCTGCAGTCTGTAGTGCTCAGGAACATGCCGCCCACCACGGCGAACTACGTGCAGCGCGCCGGCCGGGCTGGCCGGCGGACCGACTCGGCCGCTCTCGTCGTGACGTACGCACAGCGCCGGTCGCACGACCTGTCCCGGTACCAAGACCCCGCGGCCATGGTGGCCGGTGAAGTGCGCGCCCCCTACGTGCCGCTGGCCAACGAGCGCATCGACCGTCGGCACGCCCATTCCGTGGCCATGGCAGCCTTCTTCCGGCATTACAAGGACCTGACAGGCGAGGAATGGCGCTTCGCCGGAGAATTCTTCCTGCCGGGTCCTGGAGACACCGCTCCGCCGAGCCAGCGGGTGCAGGCCTTCCTTACCCCGGTGCCGGACGATGTCCGGCGATCGCTGTCCCGGATCCTGCCTGAATCGGTACAAACGGAGATCGGCCTGGAGACCTCGGCCTGGGTCGGAGAGCTCGCCGACCTGCTCGATCGGATCAGGATCGAGCTCGCCACGGACGTCGCCGGGTTTGAGGAGCGGCGAGTGCAAGCCTGGAACGAGCGCAAGGGATACCTGGTCGATCGCTACGAAAGGACCATCAACACGCTGACGAAGCGGAACCTGATCAACTTCCTGGCGAACCGGAACGTGCTGCCCAAGTACGGTTTCCCCACCGATACCGTTGAGCTCAGGACGCAGTATGCCGATAGCCGGATCGGCAGCATGCTCGACCTGTCCAGGGACCTGTCCTCGGCTATCTACGAGTTCGCCCCTGGCGCGGAACTCGTAGCCGGAGGGCTCCAGTGGACCTCCGGAGGCGTATACCGGCTACCAGATCGTGAGCTTCTCGGTAAGTACTACGCCGTCTGCCCGGCATGCGGGGGCTATCGCGAAAGCGATGAACCGCTCGACCCGATCTGCCCTTCGTGCAGCGTGCCGCAGACCGGGGCTCCGCACCGCTATTGCGTGCCCGAATTCGGCTTCGTGGCGCAGCGGGATACCAAGCGCCCGGGGATGTCGCCGCCCCGGCGGAGCTGGAACGGCGCGACCTACGTCCTGTCCCTGCCCTCGGAAGTCGAAGTGGCCACCTGGCCGCTGGCCAACGGCGGGACCGCCACGACCCGCGCGGTTTCGCGGGGCCAGCTCATCGCGCTCTCGGAGGGACCGAACCGGAGCGGATACCTGATCTGCGATTTCTGCGGCTGGGGAACTCCCGTCGCAGGTAAGACACCGGCCAAGCACCCGCACCTGCTGCGCGACAAGGATTGCACGGGTCCTCTCCAAGCCCGGTCCCTGGCCCATCGCTATGAGACGGACATCCTCGAGATCTCCTTCGACGCCCTCGCCGCACCCTTTGCGCCCAGAGATCAGTGGCGGTCGACCCTCTACGCCCTGCTCGAAGGCGTCTCTGAGCGGCTACAGATCAGCCGTGACGATATCGACGGCACTCTGTACCCGACCCCGGGCGGACGTACCTCGCTGGTGATCTTCGATACGGTTCCCGGCGGGGCCGGCAGTGCCATCCGCATCGCCCGTTCGTTCGGCGACGTGCTGGATGCGGCGCTGGCGCGCGTCGCAGTCTGCGACTGCGGCGAAGAAACCTCCTGTTATGGATGTCTACGCGGTTACCGTAACCAGCCCTTCCACGAAGAACTTCAAAGAGGGGCCGCGCTCAGTTTCCTCTTCCCGCTAGTCCCCGCGGGGCACGGCCTGGTGGCAACACCCGACGCATGGCGCTAGCCCAGCGCTAGATTTGCCAACGGCGTGATCTGTGGGAGCCGGAAGGTGAAATTCCTACCAGCCATCCGCGCACTGACTCTCATCAATAAAAGCCAGCTTAACGATTTGTCGGCTCGGCACGGCATCGAACAATATACTGTGCAAAAGGCTGCTTCTTCCTCAGCGCGCTGGCCAGGTGTAGCCTCGCCGTGTGGCCGAGCTTGCCGATTTCCTGGACCTGACCGCCGGTCAGGCGCGGGAGCAATTCCGCGAGCTCAGGCGGCGCTCTCCAGTCTCTTCCGGGCGCCAGGTCACTTTCCTGCCGGTCGAGACGCTGCTATGCCTGGCTACCTCATTCCTGGTGAATCATCGCCGCTTCGGCGGTTCCACCGCTGACGAGGCGCCCGAGCCAGTCCCCACCCTGGCCAGGCTGTTCTCCCGGCCTCCCTCAAGCGTGCTGGCCAAAATGGCCAATCTCGACGGCTCCCGCTCGCACGGCGGCAAATGGGACATCCTGGCTGGGGCCATGCTCCGGGAGGATAGCGCCCGCTTCACCGATATCTACCGTCTGCTGCTACGTGCCGCTCGTGCCGAAGGTATCGACCGCGGTCGCCTGCCAGATTTCCTCGACCTCGAGGACGGTGGCGAGTTTGCCCTCCTCGGCCAGGACGAGCTGGGCATGTCGGTATTCGAGAGCGCTCTGCGGGACCAGATTGTCCGTAGCGCCGCCGAGGGTGACTGGCCCGAGCAAGATACCGAGCGGATCATCCTGGCCGCGGCCCGCGTAGGACAGCACGTATTCGCGTTGAACGTGCTGAACAACTGCGGCCGCCGGTGTGTCTTCTGCGGTTTGAACCCATCCCCGGGCGTGGCCAGGAGGATGCTGCTGGCCGGCCACATCAAGCCGTGGAAGGACAGCTCGGCCACCGAGCGCCTGGACCCCAGGAACGGCCTGGCCGCCTGCCCCAGCCACGACGTTGCCTTCGACACCGGAATGCTGACCGTGAGTATGGACCTGAAGATCCATATCGCCCAGCCACTGGCCGACGAGGTTCGCGGAGATCACCTCACCCGGCAGTACTACGGCCGCCCGCCGCTGCTGGACAGTCTCCTGCTCCCCGATGACGCCGAACGCCCCCGGCAGAAGTATCTCGACTGGCACCGCGACAAAGTCTTCGTCGCTTAACCTTGATTCCTGCGCATGGACCCTGATCAGCGGGTCGTCACCATCCAGCGCAGTGCCCGCACCTCAACCGGGCGGATCGTCGAAGTCAACCAGATCACCCTCCCGCCCATCAGTGGGAACTGGTGTACGGATGGCCCGCAGAGTAGCACCGGCCACTGGGATCCAAAACGATCCGTTATTACCGTCCCGGAGCATCTGCTCGCCCAGGTGGGACCACACAGCAATGGACTGCTTTAACGACCGACCATCCGCTATAACCAGCTCGGAAGCTTTCGGCGCGCCCGGCCCCGCCGCTCCGGTGGGATGTTAGGCGCGGAGGCCGTCGATGAACACCCGCCACGTCTCGTGCGAGACCCTTAGCTTCGGTCTATCGGAATCCTTCTCGATCAACTGCACTGAGTCGTCAGGGTGCAGGGAAGCGGCCCGCAGTCGGTCAAAGGCAAGGGTATAGCGCTCCACGTCGGAACGCTCTTCGAGGTAGATGTCCCCGGCAAGCGTCTCGACGTACACGACGAGAGGGTCGGTCGGCTCCGGGAAGTCCAGGATGACAAACGGCCCGGTGGTCCCCGCGTGTGCGCCTGCACGATAGGGCACGACCTGGATGGTGGTCTTGCCTTGCTGAGCGGAGTCGGCCAGGTGGCGGAGCGATCCTGATGTTCTGCGCCGGGTCCGCGATCGTCTCCTGTCCAGTGGTACCACGGCTCGTTCGGCTGAAAAGACTGACGATACGGCGGCCCGGTGGCGCGGGAGGTCAGCCGGGACGTTCCTCCTCGGCAACCGGCAGATGGAGGCCGTCGAGGAGGATGGTCCAGCGCTCGATGCTCACGATCGAGAGCGTTCCGTCTTGCAGCCACGGGTCTGCGGCGAGGCGCTCCCGGATCGCGTCGGCGCTGGGGGCGCCGACGACGAGCAGGACCTCGCGGTCGCTTTCCAGCGGGCCGCCGAGGAGGATGAAGCCCGCCTCGACGAGGTCGTCCATGAACCGGGCGTGGGCATCGAAGCCTGCCTGCTCGCGCAGGCCGCGTGCCCAGTCCCACGGGCCGCCCCGGCGTTCCCGGACCGCGTGCAGCTCCATCCGGCCAGCCTAACCACCCGCCGGTTCCGTGCAGCGTGGATGCGTCGCGGCCTGATGCCGCGTTGCTCATTTTTGTTTAGTGTCTAAACACTTGAAATGTTTAGACGCTAAACTATACTGGTGACAGCCAGGGAGCTTATGGGGCTCATCGAGCGCAAGGGAGGGGTTCTGCTGCGCCAGCGCGGTTCTCACTGCCAGTACGAGGCGCGGGTAACTTTGGCCGATGGCACCGAGGCGATTGGCCGTACTACCGTCGCCCGGAAGACTGGCGACGTACGGCCCGGTACGTTGCGAGCGATCGAGCGCGACCTGGAGCCGGTTTTCGGCAAGGGATGGCTGAAGGGGCGATGACGTATCAGGTCGTAGTGACCCGCGACGGCGACGGGTGGATGGCCGACGTGCCCGCGCTGCCCGGCACGCATACCTGGGCAAAGACCTTGCGAGCCCTCGACCGCAACGTCCGCGAGGTCATCGGCATGGTGGAGGATCTTCCTCGCAGCGCGGAACCAGCCCTGGACCTGGAGATGGACTACCACACCGGCGACCCGCAGCTTGACGAGCGGGCCGGCAGGCTGCGAGCCCGCCGCCGCGAGCAGGAGCTTGCCGCCGCCGAGATCGCCAGCGACACATCCGAGCTTCTCCGGCGCTTCGCCGCGCAGCTGTCGGTCGGCGATGCCGCGGTGCTCCTGGGCGTTTCGAAGGGCCGGATCAGCCAGCTGCGAAGCGGCCAGAACCCATCCTCCGCCGCACGCAGGACCGGCACAGACGGATAGCGGCGGGCGGCGGCTGGAACCGGGGACTGCCCTCGCTGTATGCGCGCCCGGCTGAGACGAGGCCGGCCGGGATACCCGATCCGCGACTATGGCAGGCGTTCGCTGAGCGGGGCGGTGAGGCCGAGTTCGGCGCGCAGCCATTCGGTGTCGATTGGTCGTTCGCCGCGCGCGGCGGCGAGCCCCGCCTGGTATTCGAGTTGGCGCAGCAGGCTCTCCAGCCGGAGTGCCTCTTCCGTGTCGCCCTCGGCGGCGCTCGCCGCGCAGTGCCGCGGAGAACGGAAGTCCAGCACGGCCACGGGCTGTTCTAGCCAGGCCTCCTCCCACTCCCGTGCCGGCGAGGCGCCATCGGGCACCGGCCCCCAGGCGAAGTCCAGCGACGGCTCGGACTGTGCCTGCTCGGTAACCTCCGGCTCCGCGCCGATATCCGCGAGGATCCGCAGTAGCCCTGCCAGCCGACGATGTGAGTTCACCTGGACCCGCACCCGGCCACTGGTCGGCGTTACCCGGCCAAGTATCAGGCGCTCCGCGTCCTGCGCCGGGTCCAGCAGGTGGGCGGATCCATCTTCGTGGAAGTGCATCACGACGGGCTCGTCGACCTTGTCGCCCCACCAGACGAGCTGGCCGTCCTGGCCGCCTCCTTCCTCCCCGAAGTCCGAACGCGCCGACAGCCGTTCGGTCACGTCGCCGCTGACCGTGACGGTCGCGTCGATGAGCAGCAGCGGGTCACCGTCAGTATTCGTCAGCGCCACCGGCACCGACCGCTTCCACCAGACCCGGGAAGCCAGCACGGTCGTGAGCCGGGCGATGACAGGGCTGGTGTCCTCCCCGAACTCCGGGTCTGGCTCCTCGCCGGTTTCCCAGCGGACGCAGTACGGCTCGGCCTGCCCGAACCTGATCTCACCGGGCTCGAGGAGCCGGTCGCGCGGCACGTCCGACAACTCCTCGAGCACGTGCCACACCGCCTGGTCCGCGTACTCTGCCACCGCGTCGCCTTCGAGGGGACTGAGCCAGATCCCGTTTCCTGTGCTGCGCCAGATCCCGTCCGCCGGCGCCAGCGCGCCCAGCCAGACCGCCCATGGTGCCGCGCCGTCCAGCGCCGCCGCGGGGAACTGCGCGTACCGGCGCACACCGGAAACCAGCTCGGTACACCACACGCCCGGCGATGTCTCCGGCTCCTGCACCTGCCAGATCCCGAAACGCATGCGCCAGTCCCACTCCGACGCCAGCGCGGCCAGTTCCCCGGGCGTCGCCGGGTCCGCCGCGAACGCCCGCAACGGGGTGTTCACCGGGCCGTCCTCAGAAGCGGCTCCGTCGGCTTCCGGGGACCCGGAAACACCGGCAACGGGATACGTGACCGCCACCTCGGTGGCTAGCGCGTCGAATTGGTCGCGTTCGGCGGCTTGCCAGTACTCAGCCTCCCAACTGGACCGTTCCGCGTCCGCCCATTTCCTGACGGTCGCGCCCCACTCCGTCCGGCCCAGGAAGGCATCGATCGCCTCGCGCAGCGCC
>JASHTQ010000287.1 GCA_030040475.1 Streptosporangiaceae bacterium | reverse complement strand
GGGCCGTACAGGTCCGCCGCCTGCTTGCGGGCCGCGGCGATCGCGGTCTTGGACAGCGTCACCGAGTCGGTGCGCATATAGGTGATGTAGCCGTTCTCGTACAGCCGCTGCGCGACGGACATCGTGTGCTTGGCGGAGAAGCCGAGCTGGCGGGAGGCCTCCTGCTGCAGCGTGGTGGTGCGGAACGGCGCGTACGGTGAGCGCTTGTACGGCTTGCGCTCGACGCTGGCGACCGAGAAGGCGGCGGTTTGCAGGCGCTGCGCCAGCGCGGCCGCCGCGGCGGCGTCCAGGTGCAGCACATCGGTGCCGCGCAGTTCGCCCTTGGCGGTGAAGTCACGGCCCTGGGCGACCCGGCGGCCGTCGACGGTGACCAGGCTGGCGGCGAAGCTCGTCGGCTGCTCGGCGTCTGGCTTGCCGTGTTCTGCCGTCGCGAACTCGGCCTCGAGGTCGGAGTAGCTGGCCGCGCGGAAGGCGATCCGCTCGCGTTCCCTGTCGACGATGAGCCTGGTCGCCACCGACTGAACCCGCCCGGCGGACAGCTTGGGCATGACCTTCTTCCACAGCACCGGGGAGACCTCGTACCCGTAGAGCCGGTCGAGCACCCGGCGCGCCTGGTAGGCGTCGACCAGGCCCTCGTCGACCTGCCGTGGGCTGGCGATGGCGCGGGCGATGGCCTCCGGGGTGATCTCGTGGAAGACCATCCGGCTGTGCGGGACCTTGGGCTTGAGCTCCTCGAGCAGGTGCCAGGCGATCGCCTCGCCCTCGCGGTCCTCGTCCGTCGCGAGCAGCAGTTCGTCGGCGTCCTTGAGCAGGCTCTTCAGCTTCGATACCTGCTGGCGCTTGTCACTGTGCACGACGAAGAGCGGCTCGAAGTTGTCGTCCACGTTGACGCCGAGCCTGGCCCAGGGCTCGCCCCGGTACCTGGCCGGGATCTCCGCGGCGCTGTCGGGCATGTCGCGGATGTGGCCGACGCTCGACTCGACCACGTAACCGGGGCCGAGATACCCGGCGATCGTCCTGGCCTTCGACGGCGACTCGACAATGACGAGCTTGGTGCCATGGCCGCCATTGGCCGTGGCACTCGCCTTGGTGCTCCCCCCGCTCTTCGCCGCCTTCTTCGGCGTCACTGTCCTTGCTGGCACGCTCTTTCCCGTCCTCGCCTCCGCGCCGTAACCGTCTTACGGTACCCCGTAGTCACACACCGCCCTATAGCTTGAAACCGTCGGCCCGGGCCGGTGTGTTCCCTTGGATTCGCCGGATTATGCCGTAGATCTGGCGTCTGCGGGTTGAATCAGCGGTGAACTCAAGCACAATAGGACCGATGTCTGAGTATGCCTACCTGGTCGTATACCTGCCGCGCGGCACGTCACGGGACGCCCGGGATGCCGCGCTGCGGATACTGACCGACCACGCCGAGTACGGGGACTGGGAACTGTCCAGGCTGTTGCTCAACGCCGACGGCAGCAGGAAGGCTACCCTCCGAAGGCGAATCATACGCGCAGTCCGCACATTCTGAACGTTAGCGACGCGTGGCGGCGCCACGTCGCTAGCAGCAGTCCAGGAAGCGGTCGAGGACGCGGACCCCGAAGCGCAGCGCGTCCGTTGGCACCCGCTCGTCGATGCCGTGGAACATGCCGGAGAAGTCCAGGTCAGGCGGTAGCTGCAGGGGGGTGAAGCCGAAGCACCTGATGTCGAGCCTGCTGAAGGACTTGGCGTCCGTCCCGGCGGACATGCAGTAGGGCAGCACCTTCGCCTGCGGGTCCTCGGCGGCCAGCGCGCTGGTCATCGCGTCGTACAGGTCGCCGTCCGGGGTGGTCTGCAGGGCCACGTCGGTGTGGATCGTCTCGCGCGTCACGTTCGGGCCGAGCACCCGGTCGAGTTCGGCGAAGAAGTCCTCCTCGTGGCCGGGCAGGAAGCGGCAGTCCACCTCGGCGGTCGCCGTCTGCGGGACGACGTTGACCTTATATCCGGCCTTCAGCACGGTCGGGTTGGCCGTGTTCCGCAGCGTCGCGGCGATTACCCGCGATACAGAGCCGAGCTTGCCGAGCGCCAGGCCCGGGTCGCCAGGGATGAACTCGATGCCGAGCGCGTCGCAGACCCCCTCAAGGAAGGCCTCGACCGACGGGATCAGCCGGGTCGGCCACTCGTGCCGCCCCAGCCGGGCGACCGCCTCGGCCAGCTCGGTCACCGCGTTGTCCGGCTGCACCATCGAGCCGTGGCCCGCGGTGCCGTGCGCGGTCAGCCGCAGCCACGCGATGCCCTTCTCCGCCGTCTGCAGGAGATAGAGCCGCTCGCCGCCGAGCGACAGGCTGAACCCGCCCACCTCGCCGACCGCCTCGGTGACGCCCTCGAACAGGTCCGGGTGGTTGTCCACCAGCCAGCGCGCCCCCCACTTGCCGCCCGCCTCCTCGTCGGCGGTGAACGCGAGCACCACGTCCCTTTGCGGCGGGCGGTTCTCGCGGAGCCGCTGCCGCACCACGGCGAGCATCATCGCGTCCATGTCCTTCATGTCGATCGCGCCGCGCCCCCAGACGCACCCGTCGGCGATCTCGCCGGAGAACGGGTCGTGCCGCCAGTCCGGCGCGTTGGCGGGGACGACGTCGAGGTGGCCGTGGACGAGGAGAGCGGGCCTGTTGGCGTCGCGGCCCTTGATCCGGGCTACCAGGCTGGTGCGCTTCGGGTGCGATTCAAGGACCGCAGGCTCGAGGCCGACCTCGGCGAGAAGCCCGGCGACGTGTTCGGCAGCCTTGCGTTCGCCGGGGCCGGAGTGGTCGCCGTAGTTGGAGGTATCGATCCGGATCAGGTCACGGCAGATGTCGACGACCTCGTCCTGCGCGCTCACATGGTTCGCTGCCATCGTCCTATCGTCGCACCCGCGCCTGCCGTCCGTCTTCCGCGCCGCCCGGGGCCGGGATTGGGGCTTCGCTTGTGGCCGTTCGGTTTGCTAAGGTAAGCCAGCCGATGCGTACTGCGCGTCGGGCGTCCGGGTGGCGGAATAGGCAGACGCGCTAGCTTGAGGTGCTAGTGCCCGTAAAGGGCATGGGGGTTCAAGTCCCCCCTCGGACACCGAGTTTTCCCAGGTCAGAGGCTATATTAAGAGCCTAACACAGCCCCGTGGTACCCCGCTGGTACTAGAGATGCCACGGCAGATTTGCCTCCCCGCGCTTCCCCGTGTAACGTGTCCCAACGTTTTACTGCGGGACAGTCATGAGGCCAGGCACAGGTTGCCGCC
>JASHTQ010000286.1 GCA_030040475.1 Streptosporangiaceae bacterium | reverse complement strand
GCCGTGCTGGACCAGGAGCGGGCCGGGACCGCGCAGGCGATCATCGACGACAGGACGGCGGCGGCCGCGATGGCCGCATCAAGGGCGCGGGGCTACCTGGACGGGCGGTCGCTCGCCGAGGTCTTCGCCTGGCTCCGCCCCGACGACCTGATCTGGAGCTACTGGGTCAACAACTACCTGGAGGGCCGCCCGCCCGCGGCGTTCGACATCCTGTACTGGAACGCCGACACGACCCGGCTGCCCGCCGCGCTGCACCGCGACTTCATCAGGCTGGGCATGGCCAACGCGCTGACGAAGGCCGACGAGGCCAGCATGCTCGGCGAACCGGTCGACCTCGGCAAGGTCGACACCGACGCCTACGTGATCGCCGGCGCCGCGGACCACATCTGCCCCTGGCAGTCGTGCTACCGGACCACCCAGCTGCTCGGCGGCCAGGTCAGGTTCGTGCTGTCCACCAGCGGCCACATCGCCGCCATGGTCAACCCGCCCGGCAACCCCAAGGCCAGCTTCCGCACCGCCCCGACCAACCCGCCGGACCCGGACGACTTCCTCGCCGAGGCAACAACCAATAAAGGCACCTGGTGGACCGACTACTCCTCCTGGCTGGCCGAACGCGGCGGCGGCCGGCGCACGAGCCCGCGCGTCCTCGGCGGCGAGGGCCATCCGATCCAGGGCACCGCGCCGGGAACCTATGTACACGACCGCTAAGGTCCGCAGCGTCACCATCGACGGCCGTGAGCTGCGGGTCGCCGTGCGCCCGGGCCGCCCAGGCCGGCGCCGCGGGAAAACCAGCCAGCGACCGCCGCTGCTGCTGATCAACGGCATCGGCGCCAGCCTGGAGCTGCTCGAGCCGTTCGTGCGCGAGCTCGACCCGGCCCTCGAGGTGATCAGGTTCGACCCGCCGGGCGTCGGCGGCTCGGGCCCGGCCCCCGGCCCCTACCGGTTCACCGGCCTGTGCACGCTGATCGCCAGGCTGCTGACCGAACTCGGCCACGACCGGGTCGACGTCCTGGGCATCTCCTGGGGCGGCGCCGTGGCCCAGCACTTCGCCGCGTTCCAGCGCGGCCGCACCCGCCGCCTGGTGCTTGTCGCGACCGCCACCGGCTCGCTGATGGTGCCCGCCAGGCCCTCGGTGCTCGCGCACATGGTGACGCCGCGCCGCTACCTGGACCCCGCCTACCTGCAGCGGGTGGCTGGCCGCCTCTACGGCGGCTCGGCGAGAACCAACCCGGGACAGGTAGCCACCGCGATGAACGACGGCAACCGGGTCGGGCCGTCGCGCGGGTACCTGTACCAGCTCACCGCGGGAGCGGGCTGGACCAGCCTGCCGTTCCTGCCGCTGCTGCGCCAGCCGACGCTGATCGTCGCCGGCGACGACGACCCGATCATCCCGCTGGCCAACGCCAGGCTGATGCACCGGCTCATCCCGAACTCGCGGCTGCACGTCTACCACGGCGGCCACCTCGGCCTGGTGACCGAGGCGGCGCAGCTCGCCCCGGTAGTCGACGCCTTCCTGGCAAAGGAGTGAACAGGCATGGCAACCGAACGAACCGCGCTGACCGACGCCGACTTCTACCTGCTCGAGCGACAGCTGCCGGAAGACAGCCGGGAGATCCTGCACCGGGTCCGCGAGTATATGGAGAAGACGGTCCAGCCGGTCATCAACCACTACTGGACCAGGGAGGAGTTCCCGCACGACCTGGTGGGCGGGCTGACCGAATTGAACATCGCGGGGCTCGGCTACGAAGGCTACGGCTGCCCGGGCCGCGACTGCCTGCTCGACGGGATGATCTCGATGGAGCTGGCCAGGGTCGACTCCTCGATCGCGACGTTCTTCGGCGTGCACAGCGGCCTGGCGATGGGGTCGATCTTCCTGTGCGGGAGCGACGAGCAGAAGGAGCGCTGGCTGCCGGCGATGGCGCGGATGGAGAGGATCGGCGCGTTCGGGCTCACCGAGCCTGACGTCGGCTCCGGCGCGGCGGGCGGGCTGACCACGACCGCGCGGCAGGAGCCCGGCGGGGACTGGATCCTCGACGGCCAGAAGAAGTGGATCGGCAACGCCACGTTCGCCGACTACGTGATCATCTGGGCCAGGAGCCTCGACGACGGCCAGGTCAAGGGCTTCGTGGTGGAGAAAGGCACGCCCGGGTTCGAGCCGGTCAAGATGAAGGACAAGATCGCGCTGCGGGTGGTGCAGAACGCGCACATCACCCTGGACGGCGTCCGGGTGCCCGAGGAGAACCGGCTGCAGCACGCGAACTCCTTCCGCGACACCGCGGCGGTGCTCCGGCTGACCAGGGCGGGCGTGGCGTGGATGGCCACCGGCTGCGCCCGCGGCGCCTACGAGCACGCGCTTGCCTACGCGCGCCAGCGCCAGCAGTTCGGCCGGCCGATCGCCGGGTTCCAGCTGGTGCAGGACCTGCTGGTGCGGATGCTCGCCAACGTCACCTCGTCGGCCTGCCTGTGCTCGCGGCTGGCCGAGCTGCAGCAGGACAACCTGGCCGAGGACCATCACTCCGCGCTGGCCAAGGCGTTCTGCACGGTGCGGATGCGCGAGGCGGTCGGCTGGGCGCGCGAGCTGCTCGGCGGGAACGGCATCCTGCTGGAGAACCACGTGGGCCGGTTCGTCGCCGACGCCGAGGCGATCTACTCCTACGAGGGCACCCGCGAGATCAACACGCTGATCGTCGGGCGCGCGATCACCGGCACCGGCGCGTTCGTCTGAGCCGGACGCCTACCGGCGCAGCTCGACCCAGATCGCCTTGCCCGCCGGCCCGAGCGACTCGACGCCCCACCGGCTGGCCAGCGCGTTCACCGCGCCAAGCCCGTGCATCTGCGCGGTCGGCAGCGCCTGCGTCAGGCCGGGCGGCAGCGGCAGCGAGTCGCGAACCGAGATCCGGATCGCGTCCCCGGGCGCGGACAGCGTGACCGTGAAGCCGGAGTGCGCGTGCACGATCGCGTTCGCCGCCAGCTCGGTCACCACGAGCGCCACGTCGTCCCATAGGTCGCCGGCGCCCCACCGGTCCAGCGCGGCGACCGCGAAGTGCCGGGCCTGCGCGGGCGCCTCGGCGCCGAAGGCGAAGGTCCGCATCGCGCCGTGCCCGGCGGCCGCGGCGGAGACGACGATCTCCTGGTGCAGCCGGCACACCTCGGCGAACGCGTCGCACTGGCCCTCGACGGCGACGGAGCCGGCCGAGTAGCCGCAGAACAGCGAGAACGCCTGCCGCCTGCCGAGCTCGTTCCACATCGCCTCGAGCCGGATCGCCGCGTTGATCAGCCCGGTGTCCCACAGCAGGGCCACCATCTCGCCGTACGCGCGGACCGGCCCGCCGCCGCTGACCGCGTCGCGGATCAGGCCGCCGATCACCCGGTCGAAGCCCGCCTGGTCGGGCACTGCCGTGCCGTCGGCCGCGATCAGCTTGGCGACCACGTGCCCCGCGTCGAATGCCAGGTAGCTGCCCGCCCGCGCGGCCTGCGCCAGGTCCACCCCGGCGGCGGCCAGCCGCCGTTCGAAGGCCCTGCGGTGCGCGCCGGTCGCGATCACGATCGCGACGCCGCCGCCGGTGAGCGCTCCCAGCAGGTAGTCGCTTACCCGGTCGGCCAGTTCCTCGTCGTGACTGTAGAACTGAACGACGTGCTGGCCGGCGTTCAGGTATTCAGCCCCAACAACCACCGTTTACTCCATCTGGTCATGCCTTGCGTCCAGTTCAACGGGCTTCCTTCCCGCCAATCGCCGGGCCATGCATGCCATGACCGGAGTCACACTATGAGGAACCAACCAGGCCCGTGCGAGGTGCGGGGACCGCGCACCACTGATCGTTCGGGAAATATTTTTAATTCGGCCGAACGGGCGGTGGTGCGCGTTTCCAGCCCGGCCGTCTGCGGCGGGTGGCGGTTCGTTTCTGCATGCGGAACACGTTCTTTTCTCGGCGGGCGGGGGCAGCCTAGGCTCGGGGGCGTGAGCGATCCGCAGGACGGCGCCCGCCAGGCCAAGGCCAGGCGCATGGAGCAGGTCATCCGCGGCTACTTCGACGCGTGCAACACCGGCGACGCGGCGGCGGTGGCGGCCTGGTTCGCGCCGGGCGCCGTGCACTACTTCCCGCCCGACATGTACGACGGGCCGTTCCGCGGCGGCGAGGCGATCGGCGCGAAGTGGTCCTGGGCGGTGGCGACGCTCGGCTCGCGGTGGACGGTCGACGAGGTCCTCTGCGACCCGGACACCGACCGGGCGGTGATCGAGTGGACGCACGAGAAGACGAAGTTGAGCGTGGTGCTGCGCGGCGACGAGTGGTACCGGTTCGACCCGGACACCGGGCTGATCGCCGAGATCCGCGCCTACTACGCCTCGCCGCAGGCGGCCGGCCTGGACCGGCTCGAGCTGGCCGGATTCCCCTACGCCGAGCGCGGGTACGCCGCCACCGAATAAGGAGACCTGGATGCCACTAGTCCGCATCGACATCATGGACGGCCGCCCGCCGGAGAAGATCCGCGAGCTGCACGGCCGGGTCGCCGCGCTGGTCGCGGAGATCCTGGACACGCCGATCGAGCGGGTCCGCACCTACATCACCCAGTTCCCCGCGGAGGCCTGGGGGATCGGCGGCGTCCCGGCCGACGTGGCCCGCGGCGACGAGGTGGCCGCCCGCCGCGCGGCGGCCGCCGAGCGCGCAGCGCCTTGAGCCCTGCCGAGCAGGGCCTGGCTGTCGTCGTCGGGGCGACCGGGACGATCGGGCGGGCGATTGTCGGGCGGCTGACGCGGCGGGGGGTGCCGGTGGTTGCGGTGGCGCGCGGGGTGGGTGAGCTGAAGGCGCTTGCCGCGGAGTGCGAGCTGGTGACGGCGTGCCCGGCGGATATCGGCGGCAATGACGCCGTTGATCTGATCGGGTCCGCGCTGGCGGGACCGGTGCGGATGGCGGTGTTCGCGGCGGGGCTGCCG
>JASHTQ010000285.1 GCA_030040475.1 Streptosporangiaceae bacterium | reverse complement strand
GAGGCGACGACCGCCACGCCCAAGATGATCAGAGTCACGACGGAGATCAAGCGGAGCCGCAACCGTCCTCGCCCATACGCTTCCGACGTGGCAACCGTAGCTTCCGCCATGGCGTGTCCCCCCCGAGCACAGCAACCACTGAAGCGATCTTACCCATAGTGAACGCTCACATACAATAAGTGTTCCCAGGTCAGCGCAGCCGGCGTAGCAGGCCCGGGTACTTGGTCCGGGTCCGGGTACGGGCAGGGGCAGGGCAGGGGCCGGGCACTTGGTACGGGCACGGGCAGGGCACTTGGTACGGGCACGGGCAGGGCATGGGTGAACCGTGGGACCGTTGTGGTAATTGGGACGCCCCACATCCGCCGTCACCACCCACCCAGCTGTCCCTTAACGGTCGAAATCGTGATTGTGGGTCGTTACTGCCCTGCTGGGGGAAGTAATGACCCACGATGATGTCGGTGATCCCGGGGTAAGGGCTGTGCGGATCGATTCCCAGCGAACGAGAATTGCATCGGCCCGGGCAACGCCGATCGCCCCGAAGAAATTATCAATATGTGGTAATTGCGCGGCCGCGAGTTGCGCGATGACGATAGATAGCATCTTGCAATCGGTTGTAAAGATTCTACGATGAGGGCATGCCGACCCCGGATGCCGGCCAGGGATACATTCGCCGGGCGGCACAGCGCGTTTTCGACTTCTGCGGCAGGTGATGCTGATGCGCACGTCGAAGGCCATGGTGTTGGTGGCGCCGACCGGGGATCGCGGGTCGGCCGGGAATTAGGGCGCGGCGGACCAACGACGGTCGGCAGCTAATCGCGCCCATGCGAGCAGGCGGCGCCTGCGCATTTAGTGCCGCGTAGCGGCATTCATGACCCGTCCCGGGTCCCATGTCCAGGGCTTCTGTTAGCGGTCATCGAGAAGGAGAACGACATGACCACACATGACGAGCCGACCCTCAGTTCAGAAACGATAATCACGCAGGTCAGTGAGCCCGCCCCGGTCATGTGGGCGCCCGGGCCCGGCCATGCCTATCCGGCCACGGCGCCAGGTGTTCCGCTGTCCGGGTTCGCGTTCGCGTTCGCCGTCGGATTCCTCGGGCTGGTCGAGACCGGGATCCTGTCCAGCGCTGCAAACGATATCTTCATCGCCACCTGCTTCGGGATCGGTGCCGTCGGGCTGCTGATCGGCGGACTGTGGGAGTTCCGGGGCGGGGAGCTGTTCGGCGGTACCTTCGGCGTGGGCTACGCGGGATTCCTGTTCTCCACGGCCCTGATACTGAAGTTCTTCGCTCCGGCGATCATCAGTGCGGGCGGGGTCCTCGCCTTCGACCATGCCTTCGCCGCGTGGCTGATCCTCTGGGCGCTGTTCACCGCGGTGTTCGCGATCGGCGCGCGGAGCATCAGCATGGCCGCCTTCGCGCCTTTCACGCTGGCGTTCATAGTGCTCGTGGTCTTGGCCATCGCCAACCTCGGCGGCACGGCCAGCTGGACAACCACGGTCAGCAAGATCGGCGGCTGGGTGGCCATCCTCGATGGCTTCGCCGCGGGATACCTGGCGAGCGCGATCCTGCTCAACGTGACCCTCGGCAGGGAACTGCTGCCGATGTGGCCGGCCAAGGGCCGCGGGACGCGGTGATAGCCGGCTAGCGGCCCGAGGTCGGCGAGGCCGGGCCCAGCCGCTCCCCGGCCCGGTGCCCGGCGCGGTGCCCGGTCCTGAGTGAGCTGTTTTGCGCTGAAACGCGCTGCGCAAGGGCACGCCGGAATGCTTTACCGGATCTGGCTGCGGTTATGCTCTGGGGACATGCACAGCGTGGCCTGGGGCGACGTCCCCACCTGGCTCCTGGTGCTTGTCGGCCTGCTGGCCCTCGGGGCCGCCGTCCTTGCCTACGAGAAGCAGTCGCAGGAGGTGCACGGCCACGCCGAACAGCTGCGCCTGGAGAGTGAGCAGCTAGCGGATCAAAAACGCGTCAACAACGAGCAGGTCAGGCTCATGGCGCTGCAGGAACAGGAACTGCGGGCCGCCCAGGACGAGCGCGAGCGGCAGGATGTCGAGCGGCGCGAAGCGCAAGCCCATCAGGTCGCCGCCTGGTTCGGGTCAGACAGCGACCCGGAGGAAACCGGGAAACTGCGGCTGGAGTGGGGCGCCTTCGTTCGCAACGCGTCCCTGCTACCCGTCTTCGACGTGCGCGTGTTCTTTCATTTCGTGCAGGAGTTGTCGTCCGGGGGCCTCGGCCCTCGCGGGCTGTCCTGGTACCCGATCGACCGGGGCGGCCCGGTCGAGCCGATACGTGTCCTGCCGCCGGGTGAGAAGAGATTCGTCGAGATCCCGGAGGAGATCAGGACGATGAGCGACCGGTGCGACGCCCAGACCTACGTGGTCGCCATTCACTTCACCGACGCCGCAGGCATCCGCTGGATTCGAGACGGCCGCGGCGAACTGGTCGACGTCAATATCGACGAGGTCAGCGTCACCTACGGCGGCTAGCGAGCAGGCTTCTGCCTGGACATCGTCGGCCTCCAAGTCAATATGCATGCGCTCCTCGGAGGTTTTCGCGTCACCGCCCTTCTGCAGCAGGACGCGGATCTCGGAATCTGGGGTGGTACAGGCGAGGAACGACGGAAATTCGTGCCGGCGTGGGTCCCTCCACCGCGCTGAGCGCTATCAAGGCCGCGTTGGCATCAACTCGACCATGACCCGCTGTGGTCCTGGCCGGATCAGCTTATGTCCTTGAAGGTTATTCAGGCCATTCGGTAGAAGTGCAGGCCAATTACAGCTGAGATAGTCGTCTCAAAAGTTTTAAGCGGCCGCCGGTAGTCAGTGTGCATGATGGTCCAGTTCTTGAAGTGGGAGATCACCTGCTCGACTATCCAGCGAATCTTATTTACCTCTGCGTTGTACTCTTTCTGCCAGCCGAGCAGCTCGCCTCCCGCAGGTTTCCTGTAAGGCGTGATCATGTCGTTTCCGATGTACCCTTTGTCGCCGCTCTCCACTTCTCACTCGGAGCCTTTCCATTCATCAGGGTGGTCGATCAAAAAGAAGTTCTCATATGCATGAAACGTTACGACAAACTTGTTCAAGAAGCCCTCTGCGCCAAGTATGCCCTGAAATGGCATCTGAAATGTTCGATCTGTGATGAATGCCACACGGGCAGTCCATGACAGTCCAGGATACCGAGGCAGGCTTAGGTCAACGTATTCAAATTGAACCTGGCGAGATGCTCCCAAAAGGGCGACCGTGCCTCTTTCAGCGCCCAAGTGTCCAATGCTAATACATAGAGCCTCAGCTACCCCGCGATCGAAAACAGTCAGCGGTGATCCCGTGTCAATCAGAGCGCGGGTAGTCCATTCTCCGGTAGGTGCGCACTCAAGATGCACATCGACAGTCGGCCGCAGGATCGGCGGATTTCCTTCTTCCCTATAGGGGAACTTCACCACCGAAGTCCCTCCCCGGAAGTGCTATCCGACGCCAATCATGATTTCTTTAGTCGGCCGTGGTACGTACTGAGCAACTGCCCCCCGCCCAGCACCTACTGGACGGAGTTCATGGAGCGCCGTGACCAACTCCAAGGAAGTAGACGCTGCCGCAATCACCTTACCGTCTTTGACGGCCACCCATAGGCCGATATAGCCGTCCAACTCCGGGAGTCGACGTTCGGGCTCCACGGGCTTGTGCCCACGACCTCTCGCCATACCACAACGGTACGCCAGAAGTCTAGCGACACGCCAGGCGGCGCTGCTCATCT
This sequence comes from Streptosporangiaceae bacterium, assembly GCA_030040475.1. The sequence continues at coordinate 5,027 of JASHTQ010000285.1, read as the reverse complement.
GCTTGCGCCTCCCCGTCTCGGCTATAATAGCTCATGTATGAGCGCTTACTGTTAAGCGGTAAGCCTTTAAGCATCACCCTACACGTACTATGGATGAAGCCCCTGCGACACGCCGCCTCTCAGCGATCATCTTCGGGAACGAGAAGTTCGCGGAGATCGTTCTCCTGCTCGACTCCGAGCCAGGCGCACTGCTAGCAGCCGAAATCGCTCGTCGAACCGGGTTCGGCCATAGCCTCGTCAGGGCCGTACTCATCCGCCTCAGCGGTACGCCAGCTCTTCGTGCCTTGCCCAAGACAGGACATCCACGTGGCCCCGCTTACTACGAGAAGAACCTTGAGAGCGAGCTGTGGCCCGCCCTAGTCAGCTTGGCTCGGGTCGTTATGGGCTTGGATACTGCGGCCCAACCACGCCAGGATGAAGCGAAGCCGCCATCACCCTCTGATCCGTAGTGATCTACAGCAATGTCGGCTGAGTGCTGATCTTTACGCTGACCTGCCGGAACACTCGTCACGATGCGCAGGGAGCGGCGGCGTTGAGCGTCGTTGTAGGGCCAAAACAAGGCCAGACAGCTTCGACTGTCGATCCCGAGCCGACAGCCGATCAAGTGTCAAGACAGGGTTGACGGTGGACTATCAGCTCGGGAACTGGCTTGTCACGTCCCACCGATCAGCGAACCGCAGGTCAGCGGCCATCATTGGTTGTACGTTAGTAGCCGTCGAGTACCGGTCTTAACTCCCCCATCGGGCACGCGACGGGCACGCGACCGAGGAATGACCATCTGGATGCAAACTACTGGCGCGGCCATGCTCGCAGTCGACCGTGCAGTCCAGCGGGTGTGCTGGTGCTCGCCTGGAACAGCGTAGTGCGTACGGCTGCTGTACCTCGCTGCTGTACGGTCTGGGCAGTGATCATGGTTTGCTTGTTGCCCCGGTTGTCTGCTGAGTGATGTAGAAGGTGGTCATGGCAGCGTTGACTGACATGTATTTCGGCATCGGAGGCCGGAACTTGCATGTTGTCAAGTCGGGCACTATTGGCGGGTTGGCGGTAATTCTGGAGGCTGGGTCCGGATGCGGGTCTGAGATCTGGCGTGCCGTCCAGGAGCTGGCTGGTGCGTTCGCCGTCACGTACAGCTATGACCGGGCCGGGCACGGAACTAGTGATCCGAGTGGACCGTGGTCGCTTGAGGGCTGGCTGGCTGATCTTGAAGCATGGTTGTCGATCGCCCAGGTTGCGCCTCCGTACCTGCTGGTCGGTCATTCCTTGGGAGGTCATATCGCCCGCACTTTCGCAGCTCGTCATCCAGCCGATGTAGCGGGCATGATCTTGGTGGATGCTCGCCATGAAGACTTGTTTCCGGAGCTTCCGGAGTCCTTCTTGAGGAGACTGAAGGAACTTGTGCCTGGCGATGCTGCTGACCGTGCCGATGCTATTGTGCGGGGGTTGCCTTCCCTGGATGATCTGCCGCTGGTAGTAATCACTCATGGCCGCGCCGACTGGATTAGCGGCGCGTTTGGCCTTAGCCAGGGTGATCTTGACCTGGCAGAGGCCGCATGGCAGCAGTACCAGCGCAAGCTCGCGGCTAAGTCCTCACGGTCGAAGTTCTGTGTAGCTGCGGCCAGCGGTCATCTCATTTCCGTTGACCAGCCGGAGTTGGTGGTTAGCGCGATTCGTTCTCTGACTGACCAGTGTTGACACCCGCTGCTGTGCCGGATCAAGACCGCCTGGCTCGACGACGACACCATCAAGTACCTGGCCACCTACGCGGCCCACCTGCGCGGCAAGGACACCGCCGCATGAGCCCCCCAGACGCCCTGGGCAGGCCGCACAGCCCCACGCAGCAAGCCAGCGCAGCTGGCCAGAACACCGTCAAGACCCGGATGACACCCAAACCGGCACGGCGGCTGGTCGAGAACGACGACTACGCCAGGTTCGCCCGCCGCATCCTGCGGGCCTACGCCCGCCGCATCGCAGACGGCGACGTCGAAGCCCTGGCCCTCATGCTCGGCCTGTCCGCCGAGATCGACACCGCCATCGCCCAGGCCGTCACCGGCCTGCGCGCGTCCGGCTACTCCTGGGCCGAGATCGGCTCCCGGCTCGGGATCACCCGCCAGGCCGCCCAGCAACGCTGGGGCCGCGCCTCATGACCGCCGCGACAGCCGCCCTGAGCCCCGGACCCCCGACCAGTCCGGGACCTGGGGCGGACGCCGACGACACCGAGACCATCTCCTGGGCCGACTTCCGTGCCTGGGAACGCCAGCTCCGGAGCCTGCTCGCACCCGATCCGGCTTCGCGGCCGCGTCGACGCGATCGACCTGGCCACTGGCGAAGTGGCACGCGTCTACGACACCTCCGCCGAGCACGGCGGCGTGCTGCACGTCGCCTGCGGTCACCGCCGCGAGACGGTCTGCCCGGCCTGCTCCCAGGTGTACAAGCGCGACGCCCGCCAACTCGTCCGCGCCGGGCTGGCCGGAGACAAGGGCATCCCCGAGACGATCGCCACGCACCCGTGTGTGTTCGCCACCCTCACCGCCCCCTCCTTCGGGCCGGTTCACTCCCGGCGGATGCACGGCAAGACCGTGCTGCCCTGCCGTCCCCGCCGCGACGCCACGGCACGGCGCTGCCCGCACGGCCGGGACATCTCCTGCCCGACCCGGCATGTCGAAGATGATCCCCGCCTCGGCCAGCCGATGTGTCCGGACTGCTACGACTACACCGCCGCCGTGCTGTTCAACGCCTGGGCAGGCACGCTATGGCGCCGCTTCACCACTTACCTGCCGCGCCATCTGGCCCGCAGCCTGGGTATCACCCAGAAACGACTTCGTGCCCTAGTCCGCATCCGGTACGTCAAGGTGGCCGAATACCAGGCCCGCGGCGTCGTCCACTTTCATGCGGTCATCCGGCTTGACGCCCCCGGCGACGGCTACCGGCCCCCGCCGCCCGGCATCGACGCCGCGATGGTGTGCGATGCCGTCCGGGCTGCTGCTGTCGCCGTCCGCATCGCCCCGCCTGACGGCACCGGCACCACCATTAACCTCGGCTTCGGCGCACCGCAGGGCACCGACGTACGACCGATCCGCCGCGACGACCTGACCGGCACCGGCAAGCCGCTCAACCATCAGGCCGTGGCCAACTACATCGCCAAGTACGCCACCAAGACCCTGACGTGCCTGGCCTGCCCGCTCAGCGGCTCCGCCACCAGGCCGACATCGAGCACCTGCGCTGCCCGCCCCACCAGAAACGGATGATCACCACCGCCTGGCAGCTCGGCAGCCGCCGCGCCACCGGCCAGGCACGGTTCCGGGCCTGGGCGCACATGCTCGGCTACGGCGGCCACTTCCTGACCAAATCCTGCCGCTACTCCGTCACCTTCGGCCAGCTCCGCAAAGCCCGCACCGAGCACCGCCGCCAGCAACGCCACCCTGGCGGCGAACGCGACCCCTGGGGCAGGCCCCTTGACGAAACCGTCGTCCTGATCCTGGCCACCTGGACCTACGCCGGAATCGGCTACACCGCCGCCCCCGGCGCAGAACTCGCGCTCGCATCGGCTGCCCGTGCCCGCGAGCAGCAGCGCAATGCCGCATGACATCAGTCGGTCAACCGAAGGAGAGCGATGAATACGTGAGTCTAAGCGAAGCCAACCAGAAGCAGCTGTACAGGATCGTGGACGCCATGGTCGTACTGTCCATGAGCGTCATCTACGAGCAAATCCGCGCAGGTCGCCTGCGATCCGTAACTCAGGGCCGTAGTCGGCTGATCCCTGCATCCGCGATCGCGGACTACATCTCCCTGCTTGAGCGGGAAGCAAACGCCGCCTGATGCCAGCTCGCAGAAGCCGCGGTGACGGTGGTCTCTCGTGGGACAACGCCCGGAAACGATAGGTGGCATCCGTCACGGTCAGATACAGCCCCGATGGGAAGCGGATCGTTAAGCGTGCACGTGGCCGGACCAAAACCGAGGCCCAGCGCAAGCTCAAAGAGATCATCCGCGAATATGAAGACGGGCTCGTCATTGGAGGCTACGGCTACACCGTGGCTGACGCTGTTCGCGACTGGCTCGGCTTCGGCTTGAGCGAACGCGACACCAACACCGTCATCAAGTGCACCATCCTCGCGAACACGCACATTATTCCGGCACTTGGTGCACGCAAGCTCCGCGACCTCTCGGCGGATGACATAGACAAATGGCTTGCCGACAAGGCACAAATTCTCAGCACCCGCTCGTTGCGAGAAGTCCGGTCAGTGCTGAAACGCGCAATCACGCGCGCTCAGGCGAGAGATAGGGTCAAGCGCAACGTCGTCCTGCTGTGCGACATCCCGCAAGGCCGCACCGGGCGGCCATCCAAATCGCTGACCTTGGCCCAAGCCGAAGCCCTGCTCGTCGCTGCGGAGAACACCAGTCTCCACGCCTACATCGTCGTGTCGTTGCTTACCGGTGCCCGAACCGAGGAACTCCGCGCACTCACCTGGTCCCATGTCGACCTCGACAGTGACCCGCCGTTCATCATGGTCTGGGCCTCGGTTCGCGCTAGCGGCGACACAAAGACGAGGAAATCGCGCCGCACGCTGAAACTGCCACAGCGCTGCGTTGATGTACTGCGCTGCCATCGAGCGCGCCAAGACGAGATACGACTGGCCGCAGGCACCAGATGGCAAGACAACGACCTGGTTTTCCCCTCCCAGGTCGGCAGGCCAGCCGACGCCTCACACGTCCGGCGCTCCTTCCGCAAGGTCGTGGAGGCAGCCGGACTGAATCCACAGGAGTGGACTCCTCGCGAACTGCGGCACAGCTTCGTCTCACTGCTTTCCGACGCCGATGTACCGATAGAGCGCATCTCGCGCCTGGTCGGCCACAGCAGCACGACCACGACAGAGACCATCTACCGTAAGCAGATCCGGCCGGTGATCGTCCACGGCGCTGACGTCATGGACCAGATCTTCCCCGGCGAGGCGGACCACGATGCTTAGTTACTCAGTTAGTTACTCACCACCGGCTGTGAGCCGGTCCCACGTAAGCCGGATGCCCTCTGA
>JASHTQ010000284.1 GCA_030040475.1 Streptosporangiaceae bacterium | reverse complement strand
CCCCCCAGCCCGTTCTTGATCATGGCCAGATTTCTGTCATATTCACCTAAAACTGGCCACGATCATGAAAGCCGTCCCCGCCCGCGCCTGTAGCCTGCCCAACCACGCCGCATCCGACCCATTGCGACCGCCCGCGCCGCCATGTGCTGCATTCACCAAGCGTTCTGCTTGACATCCCAATCTATGCTTGGTAAAGTTAGCAGCGAAGCCAACAAGGAGGCAGACATCATGGCAACTAACCCCACCCAGCAGATCCAGGACGAGATCCTGAACACCATCCGCAAGAGCCAGGAGACCGTCATCGACGCGCTCCAGACCTGGGTCGAGACCGTCCAGTCCATCACCCCCAAGATCCCCTCGGTGCAGGTTCCGCTTGCCGACAAGCTGCCCAAGCCGGAGGAAGTCGTGGCCGGTGCGTACGACTTCGCCGAGAAGCTGCTGGCCAGCCAGCGCAGGTTCGCCGAAGAGGTGCTGCGGGCCACCTCCGCGCTGACCCCGGGCACCGGCAGCAGCAACTCGGACTCCGAGTGAGCCCCTGCCCCGCGGCAGGCTCTAACCCCCCCAGAGCCAACGGGGCAGGACACGTACGCGGCAGCGCCAACCCCCTGGCGCTGCCGCGTACTATATTTAGCGAGATCATCAAGCCAAGGAGGCGGCCGTGACCGACCCGTGGCAGGCCCAGCGCGAGGCCCTCGGTTCCTTCATCCGCGCCCAGCGCAAGATGGCCAACCTATCCCTCCGCCAGCTCGCCGAGCTGACCAAGCTGTCCAACCCCTACCTCAGCCAGGTCGAGCGCGGCCTGCACCAGCCCTCGGTTCGGGTCCTCAAGCAGATCTCCGAGGCCCTTAACGTCTCGGCCGAGACCCTGCTCACCCAGGCCGGCCTGATCGACGCCGTGGTAGCCGACAAGGACAAGCCCGAGGACCAGGACCAGGACCAGGCCGCCGCGACCACGCCGCCGCTCACCGAGGACGCCATCCGTGCCGACGACCGCCTCTCCGAAGCCCAGAAGGCGGCCCTGATCGCCGTTTACCGCAGCATGCTCGGCTAACCCCGTAATCCGCTCAGCGAGACTGCGACTACGTTCTGCCAACTACGCGACTCCGCTAACCCGCAAGCCTCGCCCGCTCAAGCTCGCGACTCCGCTCGGCGAGCCCGTGAGCCGCCAAAATGCTCCCTCGGAGCCCCGCAGCCTCGGAGCCCTCGCGCCCTACCCCAATAGCCCCGCGACTCACCCCCGTCGCTCCCGCCCCTCACCGTACGCTGCGAGTACCACTGATCCTGGTGTGGCTAAAGGGAGTGCTTCACGCTCCCGTGCCCAGGCTCAGGCCCGCGCCGGGGACCCAGGCCCGCGCCCCGCCGCCGCGTCGGTGACGTGCCGCAGCAGCAGCGCGGTCGTAACCGGCCCGACCCCGCCCGGCACCGGCGTGAGCGCGCCTGCGACCTCCGCGACCCCGGCGTCCACGTCGCCCACCAGCCCTCCGTCCGCCGTGGCGTTCGTACCCACGTCGATCACCATGGCGCCCGGTGCGACATGCGACGGCCCGATCAGCCCGACCCGCCCGGCCGCGACCACAAGCACCTCGGCCTGCCTGGTGATAGCGGCAAGATCCCTGGTACGGGAGTGGCAGATGGTCACCGTGGCATTCCGGTCGAGCAGCAGGTGCGCGACCGGCTTGCCGACCACCGCGGATCTTCCCACCACGACCACGTGCCTGCCGGCCAGCGGGATCTCGTAATGGTCCAGCAGGGCAAGCACCGCCGCGGCGGTCGCGGGCGCGAACGCGGGCAGCCCGGTCATCAGCCGCCCGAGCGATACCGGGTTGGCGCCGTCCACATCCTTGGCCGGGTCGATAACGCCCGCCAACTCGGCCAGCCGAACCCCTCCAGGCAGCGGTGTCTGCAGGATGATCCCGTCCACCGTCGGGTCGCCGCTGAGCGCCGACAGCTGAGCCTCGATCGCGGCCGCCGAGGCCCCTGGGCCGAGATCCTCGACCTCGCACGCAATCCCCGCCTTGCCCGCAGCGGTCACGATTGACCGCACGTACCAGGCGGTGGCCTCGTCGTCCGTGGCCGTCACCACCGTGACCCGGGGCGGTCGCCGCGCCGCCGTCAGTTCCGCCGCCGCGGCCGCCGTCCCGGCCCTGATCTGCGCCGCCAGCTCCCGCCCCGACAGCACCCTAGCCCCCGAAGCCGAGCCCGACACGAAACCCAACCCCCCGCCCGCAAAAGGCCCCCCGCCCGCAAAAGGCCCCGAGCCCAACCCCGCACCCCGAACCCGACGTCACTTCCTGATCTCCTCGAGCACCGCGGCCACGACCCGGTCGGCGCGCACCGTGACCTCATCGGCCACCGCCGCCATCGACGCGATGTCAGCCTTGACCGCGTCATCGCCGATCCCGCGCAGGTTGACCTCGATGTTGACCTGCGCCGTAACCGCCGCCGCCCGCGCCGCCTCGGCCGCTGCCGCGACGTCCGTGATCACGTTGCGGTTCCCGGTGGGCAGCAGTTCCTCGGCCAGGCTGACCAGCAGCAACGCCAGCCGCACCACGTCCGCGGGCGGCCGCGCGGCCCTCGCGAGCGCGGTCGCGATGGCGGCCGAGCGCGCCGCCTTCTCCTCGTCGGTCCCCTTAGGCAGCCCATAGGCAGCAGCCACAGCACCGAACGCGGCGGCATCACGCTCGGCAAGCGTCAGCGCGTCAGCCCTGATCCCGTCGGCCTCGGTGATGACGTGCTCCATTACCGAGGCGTCATACTTCGCCCCGTCGCTGTACCTGGCCACCATGGACAGCAGCGCCGCCGCCTGGGCGGCGTGCAGCGCGGCCGTCGCGCCGCCGCCGGGCGCGGGCACACGGGCGGCCAGCTGGTCGAGGAAGGCCGCGATCGTCTCGTCACGCATACCGTGAGGCTATCGGGCGACCCAGCAGCCGCGCTGGCCTGGTCAACATCCCGTACAGTGGGATTATGCGCGGGTATACGCAGGACAAGGACGCTTACCTCAAACGATTGCGCCGGATCGAGGGCCAGGTGCGCGGCTTGCAGCGCATGGTCGAGGAGGACGTCTACTGCATCGACGTCCTCACCCAGGTCTCCGCGGTGACCCGCGCCCTGCAGGCCGTCGCCCTCGGCCTCGTCGAGGACCA